>DAIOTD010000019.1:6695-20973 GCA_036752205.1 Atopostipes sp. | reverse complement strand
AGGAGTTCGTTCTATTTTTATACAAAAATCGCTTTGATTTCTAGATAGTCTTTCACACCATAGATGCCGTTTTCTCGTCCGCGTCCGGATTGCTTGTAACCTCCGAATGGGGCTTCGGGAACACGACCTGCACCATTCACAAGGACGTTACCGGTTCTTAGCTGACGAGCAACTTTAACCGCTTCGTCTTCAGGCCCTACAACAGCACCAGATAATCCGTAGACAATGTCGTTACCGATTTCTACAGCGTCTTCAACTGTATCGTATGTTAATACCGTTAAGACTGGGCCAAAGATTTCTTCTTGTGAAATCTTCATGTCGTTTGTAGCATTCACAAAGACTGTTGGTTCGACATAATATCCTGGTCCATCAATTTTATTCCCACCAACCAAGATTTCAGCGCCTTCTTCTTTACCGGCTTCGATATATTCGAGCACCGTATCGCGTTGATCGGCTGAAACCAGTGGACCAACTTTAGTATCTTCACTTGTTGGGTCACCAACCGTTACTTCTGTTTCATAGAAGTCTAAAATGTGTTGCTTCGTTTCTTCTAGATCATCTTTTGGTACAAGTAGGCGAGTTAAAGCGGTACACGTTTGACCTTGGTTATTGAGTACCGTGTTCATCGCTTGCTTAACTGCTGCTTTTAAGTCGCCACCTTTAAGATAAATAAGAGGTGATTTACCACCTAACTCAAGAACAACCTGTTTAATGCCATCCGCTGCTTTTTCATACATCGTCGAACCTACGGCCGTTGAACCAGTGAATGAAATAACATCCACATCCTCGTGTCCAGCTAAATAGTCACCTGTGGTACTGCCACTGCCTGTTACTAAGTTAAAGACACCTTTTGGAAAACCAACTTCGTCCATAATTTCAGCATAAATCACTGCCGTAAGTGGCGTGTTACTTGCTGGCTTTAAGATAGCCGTGTTTCCTGCTAATAAGGCAGGGACAACTTTGCGTTCAATTTGTAGAAGTGGGTAGTTCCATGGCGTAATACAAGCCACTACTCCATAACCTTCTTCGATGATTTGAGTGTTTTTAAGGGTGTATTCAAAGTCATAATCTTTTACGGCATCAATTGTCGCGCGAATTTCGCTGAGAGGTAAGCCGACTTGGCCTGTTCCCGCAAATTTTTTACTAGCGCCCAATTCAGCTACGATGGTATCAGCAATCTCGTCTTTTCGAGCCTCAATAGCCGTATAGAATTTTTCCATTAAGTCGATGCGATCCTCAATTGGTGTCGCATTCCAAGCTGGGAAGGCTGCTTTAGCTGCTGCGACGGCTTTATCCACATCGTCAGTCGTACCCACTGGAACTTTTGCAATAACTTCTTCTGTTGCAGGATTTAATACGTCTGCGATTTCATCACCTGTCGAATCGATCCATTCACTATTAATGTAGAGTTGTTTTGTTTTCAAAAAACTTCCTCCTTTAGAATTTGTGCATAATTGTTAACGGTTTCATTGTCTCAGTTTAAATAGGCCAAAGCAAAAATTATGCCTTTGAAAAGAACAATCCTTATTATTTTAAAATGAGACGAGATTACCGTATCATAAGGATAACAATGCCACGGACTATTAAGAGAAGGGTGAAAATATGCTACCTGAAAAAACGACTCAAAGAGAAGAAATACCAAGTGAAATCTCAGATCGTAAACGTTCGAAAATTGGGGAAGATTTTGCGCGATTACAGCGAGCTTTGAATAAAACCAAGAAGAGTATGCTTGTCATAGTGGATGGTTGGGAGTCTTCTGGTAAGGGAATGTTGCTTAAAGACCTAACCCGTGAATTGGACCCGAAATATTATGAAGTAAGTGTATTCGATTCTCCAAGTGATGAGGATGTTTCTCATCCTTATTTATACCGCTTCTTTATGAAGGCGCCTTATGAAGGACAAATTTCATTTTTTGATCGAAGTTTTTATCATGACATTTTAGACAATGCCGATTTAGAAGGTCAGCAACTCGAACACTTGATTGAGGACGTTCAATTTGTTGAGCAAGCATTAGTAGATAATGACACCTTAATTATTAAGTTTTTCTTACATCAAACGCGTGAAGAAATGATGGAAAACATTTTAGAGTTGGAAGAAGATCCGTATGCGCATGTCAGACTCGATGAAAAAGACTATCGTCAATTCATGCACTACAATAAGTATTATGACCATTTCACAGAAGTTCTTGAAAAAACAAATTATGAAAAAACGCCATGGGATATATTATTTGTGGATGGGAAAAAAGACACATCGCGTAAAGCTCTCACAATTTGTGTGGAACGCTTAGAGGAATTTATAGAAAAAGACACAACCCGAGACGACCCGCACTTACCGATATTGGATGAAGCGGTCTTGCCTCTAGCTCAGGTTAATCTCACAGAGGATATTTCAGATGAAGAATATGATGAACGTCTGGAAGACTTGCAACAGCGTGCAGGAGACTTAATGTATCAAGTTTACCTAGAGAATAAAGCCGTGATTGTTGCTTACGAAGGAACGGATGCAGCTGGAAAAGGTGGAAATATTGAACGCCTAACCCGCTATATTGATCCGCGCTCTTTTGATGTGGCGACCGTTTCAGGTCCAACGAAGCATGAACTGGGCCATCACTATCTATGGCGTTTTTATCGAGATTTTCCGGTGGATGGACGGATGACAATTTTCGACCGTAGTTGGTATGGCCGGGTATTGGTTGAACGAATTGAAGAGTTAACGCCTAGCTACCGCTGGAAGGAAGCATATGGTGAAATAAACCAAATGGAGCACAATCTTGTACATGAAGGGTACTTAATTTTGAAATATCTCATCATCATTGATAAAGAGGAACAGTTGGAACGTTTTGAAGCACGAGCAGAAGACCCTGACAAGCAGCATAAGTTAACAGACGAAGATTGGCGAAACCATGAGCAGTTCGATGCCTATAAAGAAGCTATGGATGAAATGGTTGTCTACACGTCAACAGAAGATGCTCCTTGGAAAGTAGTGAGTGGGACCAGTAAGAAATATGCCCGCATTCGTGTATTGGAAGATTTTATTCAACGTGTCTCAGATTACTTAGAAAAAGAGTAAAAATTCGACACGTTCTACAAAATAAAGATATAGTTGAAATGCCATGTTAATTACATGGTATTTTCTTTATAATAAGGGAGCAAGAGAAACAAGTAAGGGTGAAATTATAAAATGACTTATCAAGCCTTATATCGAGTATGGCGTCCGCAAGCATTTTCAGATGTCTCCGGACAAGAGATGATTACACAAACGCTTAGAAACGCTATACGTCAACAGAAATCGAGTCATGCTTATTTATTTACGGGTCCAAGAGGGACAGGTAAAACAAGTGTGGCAAAAATATTTGCGAAAGCCATTAACTGTCCGAATTCATCAGATGGAGAACCGTGTAATGATTGTGCAATTTGTGAGCAAATTACAAATGGTAGTCTCGGAGACGTAATTGAAATTGACGCGGCGAGTAATAACGGTGTAGAAGAAATTCGAGATATCCGAGACAAAGCGAATTATGCGCCAACACAAGCCGACTATAAAGTTTATATTATTGATGAGGTTCATATGTTATCGATGGGTGCATTTAACGCGCTCTTAAAAACATTAGAAGAACCTCCGCGTAATGTGGTCTTTGTTCTAGCGACAACGGAACCACATAAAATTCCTCTAACGATCATTTCAAGAACTCAACGATTTGATTTTAGACGAATTTCACAGGAAGCGATTATGGATCGAATGGAATACATCTTAGATGAAATGGGTGTTGACCATGAAGAAGATGCTCTGCTTTTAATCGCAAAGGCTGCAGAGGGTGGAATGCGAGATGCCTTGAGTATTTTAGACCAAGCGCTGTCTTTCTCAGAGGGCCGCATTAAAATAGATGATATTCAGCGGATTACCGGTAGTGTAACGCAAGATTTACTCGAACATTATCTCGATTCTTTATCCGGACGGGATACGAAAGCAGGATTGAACCTACTTCAAAGCTTACTTTCAGAAGGTAAAGATGCGGGTCGATTTGTTGAGGATGTTATCTTGTTTACACGAGATATGTTATTATTTAAAAATACCAAAGCCCAAGAACGTTCAATCTATAAGATTGCTAAATTCAGTGACACGTTCGAGGCACTAGCCATGAAGTTGCCAGAAGAATTCTTATACGAAGTGATTCGCGTGTTTAATGATACGCAACAAGAATTACGTTTGAGCAATCACGCAGAAGTCTATTTAGAAGTGGCGACAATAAAATTATCTCAGCATCAAGGAGCGGCAGCCGCTGTATCGACAGGACAACCCGCACAAGCGGTGGAACAACCGGTAAAAAACGTGTCGACTGTATCGAATGAAGAAGTTCAAAAACTTCAAAGCGAGCTCAATGCGATGAAAGCAACACTGTCAACCATTCAAGAGAATGGTGTCGGCCCTCGAATGAAGAAACCTTCAACTAAAACTCGGGAAGGCACATTCAAAGCTAATCGGACAGAGATTTATCAAGTATTGGCAGAAGCGACCCATGAAGATTTACGTGAAATTAAGTCTGTTTGGGTAGACGTACTAGATATTTTAGACGTTGGACAAAAAGCTCTACTAAATAACTCTGAGCCCGTTGCAGCTAGCCCGACATCACTTGTCGTGAAATTCGAATATGGAATTTTATGTGAAAGAGTCGAAGAAGATACGGACTTGCAAGAGAAAGTGAATAATTACTTAAATCAAATTATTCAAAAGCGAATTCAATTGGTGCCGGTCACAAGTAAAGAATGGCCAGAGTTACGCCAAGACTATATCAAGCAAATGAACAAACCAAATACTCCAGGTGGAAATGACCAAGACACGACTGAAGATACTCCGCAAGAAGTTGCTGAAGACGAAGTCGTTACAAAAGCCGTTGAGTTGTTTGGGGAGAATATCGTTGAAGTAATCGATTAAAAATCAGCCAGTATTAGACCTGGCTATAAAATAGTCATAAAAATAAAATGATTCGAATGAATTAAAAGGAGAATGAACTATGCGCGGTGGAAACATGAAGAATATGATGAAACAAATGCAAAAAATGCAAAAAGAAATGGAACAATCACAAGGTAAACTAGAAGAAACGACTTTTAAAGGTGTAGCAAATGACGAACTAGTAACCATCGAAATGAACGGGAAAAGAGATGTTCTAGCTGTGAATGTAAAAGAAGACATTGCAGAAATGGGCGATGCCGAATTTCTAGAAGACCTTATCACGATCGCATTAAAAGATGTATTAGCTCAAATTGATTCAGAAACAGAAAAAACAATGGGTAAATATACTCAAAACCTAAACATACCAGGATTCTAATCGAATAAAAGAGTAGTGCATGTAGAAAGCAGGAGTTGTCAATGTATTACCCAGAACCAATTTCACGCCTTATGGAAAGTTACATGAAACTTCCAGGTATAGGTGAAAAAACAGCTGCTCGTTTAGCTTTTTATACGATCAATATGAAAGAAGAGAACGTAACAGACTTTGCGAAAAACCTAGTCAGTGTCAAACGAGATTTAAAATATTGCTCGAATTGTGGCAATATTACAGAGAGTGATCCTTGCTCAATTTGTGGGGATAAGAATCGTGATCAGTCGACGATACTCGTGGTGGAACAGCCCAAAGACGTCATCGCTTTAGAGAAGATGCAGGATTATCAGGGCCTTTACCATGTATTGAATGGGGTTCTATCACCAATAGAAGGGACGGGACCAGAGGATATTAATATACCAACCTTACTGAAAAGATTACAAAATGAAGAAGTAAAGGAAGTTATTGTAGCGACTAACGCCAACGTTGAAGGCGAGGCTACCGCAACTTATCTTTCACGACTGATTAAACCCGCACAAATTAAAGTATCACGCTTAGCACATGGCTTATCGGTCGGTAGTGATATCGAATACGCGGATGAAGTGACACTTTCAAAAGCTGTTCAAGGACGTACTGAAATGTAAGATTATAATGTTAATTCTTTTAAAAAGAAATGGAGTGGCATTTTAATGAGAGATATTGAAATCGATTTTGTTGTAAAAGATTCTTTAGCTGCACTGAAGTGTTACGAACGGATATTTGACGTTGAACGAATTGAAATAACCGATTTAAAGACAGGTGAAAATGAAGCCGTTTTTTCAATCCATGGTACAAAATTCCATTTGTTAGATGAAAACCCAGCCTTTCATTTAAAAGCACCGGATTCAGATCGTCCAATTTCAATGTGGATAAATGTCACCGTTCCAGATATAAAAGGAACGTATAAAAAAGCAATAGAAGCTGGCTGTGTTGAAGTACAACCAGTTGTCGAATTAGCTGGATATAGCGTTTCAAATGCCTCATTTATGGACCCATATGGCTACCATTGGATGCTTCACCAAGTTCATGAAGTTGTGAGCCGTGAAGAACGCCTTAAGTTATGGGAAAACTCAGATAACTAACATTTAAATAACTCGTAAAGAACATAGCCGTAAAGAATGAAAAGCTTTCGCCTATGTTTTTTGCATATATAAGGAGAGATGACAGAATGGGAAAAATAAAAGTGATTATACATGTCAATACACTCGAACGTTGGTCACACGCTTTAGGGAATGCGAAGAATTTAATTGCAGACTTAGGGGATACGGAATATGACATTATTATACTTGCTAATGGTGAGTCTGTTCATTATTATACGCATGATTTTGAAGCTGCTGATTTAAAAAGTTTGAAAATTTTATCTGAGCAAGGTGTTCAGTTTAAAGCTTGTCAAAACTCTTTGAATGGAAACAAACTGGTACGTGAGGATCTTCATTCCTTTGTGCAAGTAGTACCGGCAGGCATTACAGAACTCATTAAAAAACAGCACGAAGGATTTGCTTATGTAAAACCCTAGTCTGAGTGATATAGATGTGTATTTTTTATGAAAAGGCCTTACGATTTTCATGAATACGCATATTTGATGGAAAAATAACCGTTTCTCCCGTATAATTAGGTATGTAGATCATTGGGAACGGAGAGAAAAGATTGTCAGGATTATTTATTACGGTAGAAGGCCCAGATGGGTCAGGAAAATCAACCCTCGTTGCAAAGTTGAATAAAAAGTTACAAAATGCTTTAAGTGTGCCTTTCATTTCAACAAGAGAACCAGGTGGAAGTGATATCGCAGAAAAAATCCGAGAAGTGATTATCGATCCAGAGAATAAGGAAATGGATGCGAAAACAGAAGCCTTATTGTTCGCAGCAAGTCGCAGACAACACATCGTTGAAACGATAAAGCCTGCATTAAGTCGAGGAGAAGTGGTACTATGTGATCGATTCCTTGACAGTTCTATTGCGTATCAAGGGGCAGGTCGTGAAATTGGTGTCGAAGAAGTTACCACGTTAAACCAGTTTGCAACTGAGAATTTAACACCTGATTTAACACTATACTTAGATGTAGATGCACAAGTAGGGTTAAACCGGATTGGTCATCAAAACTCAAATCGAGTCAAGGACCGTTTAGAATTAGAAGAAATCTCGTTCCATAATCGAGTACGCGAAGCCTACTTAGTGTTACTGGAAAATCATGGCGATCGAATGCATCGAATCGATGCAACAAAGAACCAAGAAGAAGTTCTAATAGCTTCTTGGGAAATATTAGAAAAAGAACTCATTAAACATAATTTAATCGATACTTGATGAAAGAGAGGAACAAAAGATGAAACTTATAATTGCAATTGTTCAAGACGAGGATAGCAAAAGATTAAATGAAGCATTCACGAAAAACGGGGTACGATCCACTCGATTAACATCAACTGGTGGATTCATGCGGTCAGGAAACAGCACGTTTATCGTAGGGATTGAAAACAGTAAAGTTGATCCAGTTATTGATATTATCGAAGATGTTTGTTCAACACGTGTTCAATCAATTATGTCGCCTCCGACATATGACTTTAACTTTGAAATGAACTTAAACTATCCAGTGGACGTAGAAGTTGGAGGAGCGACTGTTTTTGTACTAGATGTTGATCAATTCAAAAAAATATAGACAAATTTAGGAAGTAAAATAATGCCAACAATTATGACTAAACAACCTGAAATCAGTCATTTATTTATGAATCTGATTAAAACCAATCGATTACAACATGCTTATATCTTTGAAGGTGTCGCGGGTACAGGCAAGTATGAAATGGCAAGGTGGATTGCACAGAGCTTATATTGCCAGAAGCCAACAGATGATGGCTCACCTTGCCTAGATTGCAATCAATGTTTCCGAATTCAGCAAGGTGAACATCCGGATGTAACCACGCTTCAGCCAGATGGACAAACGATTAAAGTTGACCAAGTACGAGCCATTAAAGAAGAGTTTTCAAAAAGTGGTATGGAAACACGTCGTAAAATTTTAATCGTAGAAGACATGGAAAAAATGACTACAAACGCGGCGAATAGCTTGTTGAAATTTATAGAAGAACCTGAAGGCGAAATAACCATTATGCTTTTAACAACAGAAGTTCAGCAACTATTGCCAACGATTGTATCGAGAGCACAAATCATTCACTTTCCAATTAGAGATATCAAGATACGAATAGAAGATATTCAAGAAAAAGGTATTCCTAGGGAAGCAGCAACTATTATCGCGTATTTAACACAAGATACCGATCAAGCAATTGCAATCTATGAAAGTGAAGAGTTTGCTAGCATCGTTGAAGTGGTTTGGAAGTGGTTTGTCCTACTGCATAAAAACAGTGATCAAGCCTTTATTTTTATACAGACTGATTTACTAGAGTATGCCAAAAATCGCGAACAGGCTTCTCTAATTTTAGAGTTATTAATCTTATTATATCGTGATGTAACAGCGATTTGTTTTGAACAAGATCGAGTCATCGCTTTTTCTAAATACGAAGTAAGATTGCATGAAATGGCTTCAATGAAGCTACAAGCAAAAATACCGGATATTTTAACCTTAATTTTATCTGGAAAGAAAAAATTAGGACGTTATGTATCAGCTCAAGGTGTTTTTGAACAAATTGCTTTAAATATATAGACAAATAAAACGTAGAATAGGAGTGGGATATGTGAAGAAAAAAGAAATAATTGATTCGATTGTAGAAGTCGAAGCAACTACGGAAGCCACTCTCCAGACAATTAGTACACTAAAAGAAGAAATTGCTAAACTTTTAGAAGAAAATCAGACATTACAAATGGAAAACGCGCATCTGCGAGAACGTTTATCAAAAGAATCCCAACCATTAACTGAAGAGGAAACAAGCGGACTCACGAAGTCTCGCTTAAACCTAGAGAATATTTATGAAGATGGGTTTCATGTATGTAATATTTTTTATGGGCAACGTCGAGTGGAAGACGAACCCTGTGCTTTTTGTTTAGAAGTTATTTATGGTGAGCGCAAGTAATAGATCCCGTTTTATTGGGTTCTATTACTTTTTTTACGCAAAGAAAAGGAGATTTAAGGTGCTAAAGAAGAACGAACGTATTGATCAATTAATGCAATATAACTTAGAGATTATTCAAAGTTCTGATGTGTTTTCATATTCACTAGACGCGGTGCTACTTGGCGACTTTGCGAAAGTTCGTAATCGCGACGACTTAAAAGTTGTCGATCTTTGTTCTGGAAACGGCGCAGTGGCCTTGATGTTATCTCAAAAGACCAAAAGCTCGATTTATGGAGTCGAAATCCAGCCAGAGCTTGTCGACATGGCGAAGCGAAGCGTGAAGTTGAATCATTTAGAAGAGCAAGTGACGATAGTCGAACGTGATTTAAACGCTATTTCTACGGATCACTACGACACTGTTGATGTCATTACCTGCAACCCACCTTATTTCTCCATCAATGAAAAAGGACATCTCAATCCGAATGAGCACCTTGCAATTGCTCGTCATGAAATTCATGTGACATTGAAACAGCTCATGTTTAAGATTTCAAAATTACTTAAGATGAACGGAAAAGTATACTTAGTCCATCGTCCAGACCGCTTTTTAGAATTGATGGATGAAATGAGAAGCCATGCTATTATGCCGAAAAAAGTACGCTTTATTTATCCAAACGAGTCGACAAATGCGAATATGGTTCTTATCGAAGGCGTGAATAAAGGAAAAGAAGGTGGCTTCCAGATGCTACCACCGCTTTACGTCCACGATGAGCATGGAGAATATCGCCCTGAAGTTAGGAAGATTTTGTATGGTGAAGGATAACCAAGTCAGCTATAGCTATTTTTATGTTTTATTGTGTAAAGATAATACATTATACGGCGGTTATACGACTGATTTAGCGAGAAGAGAAGCAGAGCATAATGATGGAATCGGTGCTAAATATACGCGTCCCAGAACCAGACGCCCCTTGAAGATGATTTATGCTGAAACTTTTAAAAGCAAAACAGAAGCCATGCGTGCTGAATATGCATTTAAACAATTAACGAGAGCAAAGAAAGAACAATACCTTGAACAAGGTGGCGTTCGATTCCCACTCTCACAAAAAAGACCCTGTGTCGTGAAAGAGGTGCAAGAACGTGCAAACCCAACAGAGCTATAAAGACAACGAAAAAGGTGTGCTATATCTAGTGCCAACCCCGATTGGTAATTTAGATGATATGACTTTTCGAGCAATTCAGACGTTAAAAGACGTTGATCTGATCGCTTGTGAAGATACTCGAGTGACTCAAAAATTGTTAAATCATTTTGAAATTGAGACAGCTAAAACAAGCTACCATGAACATAATGTGCAAGAAAAAACGAATGAATTAATCCGTGATTTACTGTCTGGTAAAAACATTGCACAAGTAAGTGATGCAGGTATGCCATCAATCAGTGACCCTGGCGTTGAACTGGTTAAGGCGGCTATAGAGCAACACATTTCAGTTGTGCCATTACCTGGTCCAAATGCAGCCGTAACAGCTCTTATTGCATCGGGCATTTCACCACAACCCTTTACATTCTATGGCTTCTTAAGCCGAAAGAAATCAGATTTAGTGGTAGAATTAGAAGGTTTAAAAGACAAAGAAGAGACATTAATATTTTACGAATCCCCTTACCGATTGGCTAAAATGCTACAGAGTTTAACAGATGTGTTTGGGGCTGAACGACAAGTAGTTTTGGCACGAGAAGTGACCAAACGGTTTGAAGAATTTATAAGAGGAACAGCAGAGGAAGTTAAACAGTGGGCTGAAGAGACCGAGTTGAAAGGTGAATTCGTCGTCATTGTTGACGGTAATGCTGAAGTAACTGAAGAGCATGTTTGGGAAAATTGGACCATTTTAGAGCATATTGACTATAAAATGAACTTCGAAAAAATGTCTAGTAAACAAGCCATTAAAGAAGTCGCAAAAGATCGTGACTTACCCAAAAGAGAAGTGTACGCAGAGTATCATCAGTAAAAGAAGGAAACACCATGAGCAACGGAATTTATCCGTTTGCTTCATGGTGTTTTTGTGTGTTGATAAATCTATAATGACTCGATATAATACATGAATTCTTACTGAAAGAAGATGATATATATAAAAATGACTACGATGATGGCGACAGCAATAAATGTCACGATTGTACTACAGGACATTAATGAACGAAAGATTTTATCTTCTTTTTCAGCCTGGGCTTTTTCTTCTTCTGTATCATGTTCTGTATTATACGGGTTTAAATAATCTTTTGGCATACTATCTTCTCCTCAATGACTATTATACCTTTTTTATTTTGAAATGCGGCGAATATCGGTAAAATATTAAGCAAAATCAATACTAAAAAGAGTAGTATGTAAAAATTATGTTTGTATCTTTTCAAAAAAGTGTTAGAATGTAATCAAACTGAAATATTAGTCAAAATGAATAAGGAAAGTTGGTACACATTATGCGGTATAATTTTCGTTTGCTATTAACCACTGTAACAACGTCATTCGTTCTTTTAGCATGTGGTAGTAGCGCAAATGAAGATGCCTCTGTGAACCAGAATCTAACTGGTAACATGGAAGTCATATCAGCTCAAGAGGCAGAAGCGACAATCCCAGAAAATACTTTAAAATCAGCAGACACAGCAACTCATGAGGAGTCTGATCAATCATCAATTGAAGTTGTGGAAACTCCAGAAGTTACAGTCGATTCGAATGAAGTTCAAACTGCGGTGGATCCGATTGTACTGATTGCTTTAGAAGAAATCGTAGGGACAATTGGTATCGAGAAAGAGTCACATACCTTTATTTTTGATGAAAGTAAGGATTACATAGAAGTAAATGTTAGAGAAAAAAACCACGATGGAGCAACGCCGCTAGTTGGAACGTATCGTTACGATCTAAAAAGCGAGAAAGTTTTAGCGAAAGACTATCTGACTGGAGAATTTATCCCTCACGGAGAATAAAAAAATGTTTATTAAAATGGCGAATGGAGTATTTACTCTATTCGTCATTTATTCTTTTGAAAAGTCAAAACATATGTTATGATATTACTATTATTAAAAAACGATTAGAATTCAAAGGAGAATATGAATGGCAGAAGAACTAAAAGTACGCTCAGAGGTTAGCGAAGATTTGAAATGGGATTTATCCGGTATTTTCACGACAGAAGAAGACTTTCATCAGGCATTTGCAGCATTTCCCCAAAACATTGCTGATTTTGTTTCCAAATATAAAGGACAATTAAAATCGGCTGAAGATGTGGTTTCTGCATTACATGACTATGAGAAATTAGTCGCTTCATTGAATCATTTAGCACAATACCGTAGTTTACCGATTCAAGCCGATATTACAGATGGTGAAGCAGCCAGTGCTTTCCGTGCAACCTATTCTGTTATTTCACAAGAAAGTGCAAAACTAAGCTTTTTTGATTCAGAAGTTCTTTTCCTTTCAGAAGATGAAATTAAACGCGTAGGGGACTTAGAGTCAGACTTTCAACCTTGGGTTCGTAAAACAATTAAGAGTAAAAAAGCAGCCTTAGATCCTGCAGTTGAAGAAGCATTACAATTATTAAATCCAGTCTTAAACTCTTTTTCTGATATTTATGAACAAGCAAGAGGTAATGATCCAGACTTTGGGACATTTGAAGTGGATGGGAAAGAATACCCATTAAGTTTCGTTTTATACGAAGACTTCTATATGTACTCAACAGATCCCAAAATTCGTCGAGCAGCTTATGACAAGTTTAATGAAGTGTTAGGACAATACAAAAATACTATTGCGACAGCATACTACAATCAAATCGTTAAAGAGAAAACAATCGCGACAATGCGTGGCTATGATTCTGTCATCGATTATTTATTAGAATCACAAGAAGTGACACGTGATATGTATGACCGTCAAATCGATGTGATCATGGATGAATTTGCGCCAGTGATGCGTAAGTACATCACGCATTTAAAAGAAGAAAATGGCTTAGATAAACTGACTTATGCCGACTTAAAGATTGATGTCGATCCAGATTTCAAACAGGATGTGACAATTGAAGAAACAAAAGATTTAGTGAAAGGCGCATTAGCTCCTTTAGGCGATGATTATTTAGATATTATGATGCGATCATATGATGAGCGTTGGGTCGATTTTGCAAGAAACGTTGGAAAACGTTCGGGCGCATTCTGTTCGACAACCTATAAGAAACACCCATACATCATGATGTCATTTTCTGGACTATTAAGTGATGCTTATACATTATTCCATGAGTTAGGACATGCTGGACAAGGTGTCTTATCTCATCAAAATAATACACTTACTGGTTCTCGACCATCTCTTTACTTAATCGAAGCACCGTCAACATTTAATGAATTAATGCTGACAGACTTCTTAAAGAATCAAACGGATGATGCACGTACAGAACGTTCAGTCTTATCGATGATGATTTCAAAAACGTACTTCCACAACTTTGTGACGCACTTATTAGAAGCGGCATACCAGCGTGAAGTGTATCTATTGATTGATGAAGGTAAGAGTTTTGATGCCAATACACTGTCTAAGATTAAACGTGAGGTTTTAGAAACATTCTGGGGCGATGCAGTTGAAATCGAATCGGGTGCAGAATTAACATGGATGCGCCAGCCACACTATTATATGGGGCTATATCCATATACTTATTCCGCAGGTTTAACAATTGCAACACAAGCTTTCTTAAAAATAAAGAGCGGTGAAACAAGTGTTGAAAATTGGTTAGACTTTTTAAAAATGGGTGGAGAAGAAGCACCATTAGAAGCCACTAAAGTAGCGAATGTTGATGTAGCAACAGATCAAGCACTATTAGACACCATTCAATACTTAGATGAATCCGTCGACCGTATTATCGAATTATCCAATGAATTAAACGCATAATTATGAAAAAACCTCACGGGCACTTT
>DAIOTD010000019.1:3670-6595 GCA_036752205.1 Atopostipes sp. | reverse complement strand
TCGAATTATCCAATGAATTAAACGCATAATTATGAAAAAACCTCACGGGCACTTTGGCTCGTGAGGTTATTTTCATCTATTTTGAAACAACAGAAAATTACTTAGCTCTATCAATCAGCATTCCGTAACTACACAACAACACCTAATGATTAAAAGACGAAATTTGTAGAAAATATCGATCTTAATCAATTTACGATTCAATATAAAAAAGACGTGTGAAAAGGAGAAAATCTAATGAATATTGATCTATATTACAATAACTTAGCTATCCGGCTTATTTCGTTAATCGTTCTAAGTATTGTTTTAAGTGGAGTATATCTTATATATATCAAGCAAACTGGTAATCAGTCCTATCTAAAACACTCAAAATCGATTTATTTTATACAAATAGTTTTTTGGGCTTTGTTCTTGAGTAATCTACTTGGATCTATCCTACCAAATAACGTAATTGGATCTTATCTATTTGAATTAATTTTACTCTCACTAATTTTTATTAGTTTCACCTTTGTTTTATGGAAGGCATTTAAAAAGAATCAATTTGATTACGGAATAATATTTAGTACTTTACCACTTATTATATTATTTATTGTTGCATTAGGTATGGTATAAGATTTTAATCAGAGTCAAATGAATTATAGTTAAACAAAAACCTCACGGGCACTTTAGCACGTGAGGTTATTTTCATCTATTTTGAAATAACAGAAAATTACTTAGCTCTATCAATCAACATTCCAATACTCTTCAATATCTTTTGGTGAGTTTGTGACAGGGTCGGTTAAGGGTTTAGGCACATCCGCTACAGTCGCTAAAATGCCATCATAATCACTCGCATGGCCATACTGCATATCGTGCTCAGAACCATTTTTAGGGTAAGCTCCAACTATTTCAAAGTTTTCGGATGCGTTTAGCTTTTTATGACCAGTACCTGCAGGAAGTAAAACAACATCTCCTTTTCTAAGTGTGTAAAAAGCAGCATTTGGCCCACCTAGTTGAACGGTGACTTCGCCTTTTGTGCAGGCTAATGCTTCATGAGCGGTCGAATGAAAATGGTGTTCCGCTAAAATTCCGTTAGCCCAGCCGTTATCGTAGCCGTTACGTTCAAAAAATGCGATAACATCATCCGCTGTGTAATCCTCATGTAACGCATTTTCTAACATATTTTCATAATAGAGTACGGGTAGGGGATTATTTGGGTATGGTTCATTTTCTTTTAAATAAATTGCCTTTACCATGTTAATTCCTCCTGTAATTTCCTATCTTTTTCATTTCCTTAAATTTAATATAGCAAAGATTAATACAAACAAACATTCATATGCATATAAAAACTCAGAACCACTATAGGCTCTGAGTAAAATGTAGCTATATTTGATTATCGTTTATCCATAAATTGTCTCGCAACAATTCGAGCTTGTTGAATCGTTTGCCCCGCATCGTTATTCTCGTATTGGGTTCCACCAATCAGTAAACCCAGGAAGAATAAATTATCCATACGACCATAGTGTTGGTTCATCACACGACATTGAGGCCAATCCACTAAGATAAATTTACCATTTACATGTGGCATAATTAAACGACGGTTGAATAGGTTCTTGATTAATTCAGAATGCTTGGATAACATTTCAATGTTATTCATGAAGCCAGTCGCATTTACTACAATATCCGCCTCGGATTTACTATCTTCGGTAACAAATTCAAAGCGGCCATCTTCTAAAGGATTGACTACTTTAAGATTAGCTACGGTTTCGACCTTACCAGCATCGATTAATTCAAATAGCCATTGGTAGCTTTTGTATGGCACTTTCGCTTTAAAGAACAAGACAATTTGATGATAATCCTTCATATATAATTGCTGGTCTTCACCCGATAAAGCATTGTATAAATGTGGAAGATTTCCCACAGATTTTGATGCATACAGTTGAACCGCTGCGAGTTCTTGATCTTTTGAATCAAAAGCTTGACGAAATACTTCAAGAGTTCCAGCACTGTAACGATTATAAACCGTCATAGGATCAGCATTTTCTGCTTTTAGGTCTTTTTTGATCGTATTCAATATAACCTCTAATGGAATAAAGCCATCATGCATTTCTTTTTGTTCCTCAACCCATTCTTGTGTCAGACTATAGGTAATGTCATCCTTCTCATAAGGGATCGCCACACAGTGGAATGGATCTTTCACATCATAAAAAGTCAGCGGCTGGTCTAATTCATAATTTGTCGTAAAGAAACGCATTAAATCGACACCTGTAGCGCCACTTCCAATAACCGCAATCTTTTGGTTGTTTTCAAAATCAGCTAACTTGTCTTTCATCGGGTAAGGGTTATGTATATAATTTTCAGTTCCCTTTAAATCATAAAAATCATTGTACTCAGGATGTCCAACAGAAAAAAAGACTGCATCAAAAATCTTGTCTTGCCAACCATCTTCTGTTTTAACACGGTAAACAAAATTGTTATCCTGTAAGTTTCGCGCTTTTTCCGTCGTTTCAGCGTCAAGCACCTCAATATCCACCACACGACTTTGAGTATGTTGAACTTGCTCATGCGTATAAAAAGGGTTAAAACGCTCAATTAAATATTTTCCATAACGAGGACGTGATACCAGTTCTTCAAAGTTAGTGGGTTCGTCGTAATTCTCTTCTAGCCACTCTGTAAAATCCAAATCATTTTCCGCATCTACGCTCAAAACATCTGGAGAAGTATTTAACATAATTGATTCATCATCCGTCGGTTCATATGGTAATCCTGACCCGAGCGACTCGCGTGGTTCAAAAACAGTAATCGTATCATCCGCGTTAAAATTTGGATGGGTCATTAAACTTTTTAATAAATTAGAGCCAGAAACACCAGCTCCTACAATCGCTATATTCATTTTAATCCTCCTGTAACTAAAAAATTATTCCTTCTTATCATACCATTATATTGCGC
>DAIOTD010000019.1:0-3570 GCA_036752205.1 Atopostipes sp. | reverse complement strand
TTAATCCTCCTGTAACTAAAAAATTATTCCTTCTTATCATACCATTATATTGCGCACTTTTTAATCAAAAAATAAATGTCATCGATAAGTTTTTCAATCTCTTCTTTTGGAATATTCGAGAAACTCATAAACAGTGTATTGTCTTGTCCATCAATCTTCTCTGTCGCGTAATCACTCAGCAAGCTCAGGCGTATACCTTCTTGCAAGGCCCTTTCTTTGAAATGTAGGCCATCAAAAGCGAAAGAGGGTTTAACTAGTAGATGGAGACCGGCATTTTCACCATAAACTTCAGCTTCTGCATCTAGTTTTTTAATCGCCTGAATCATACGATCGCGTTTCTTCTTATAAAATGTGCGTGAACGATTTAAATGGGTCGTAAAATGACCATCATGTAAAAAGTTACGTATGACCCATTGTTCTGAGGTGCTCAAAGGGGATGAGTAAGAACGATAAGTTTCCTTGTATTCTTTTAGTAGACTTTCTGGTAACACCATATAACTCAAACGGATACCAGGTGACAGGTTCCGGGTGAAACTACCTAGATAAATAACTTTTTGATTCTGGTCTAAATACTTTAATGAAGGAATCGGAATCCCCGAATATTTAAATTCACTATCGTAATCGTTTTCGATAATATAACGATTCTCTCTGTCGTTCGCCCAATTGAGTAAAGCTTGACGACGCTTTAGAGGCATAATGTTTCCAGTAGGGAATTGGTGATTGGATGTCACAATCATTAAATCCGAGTCCGATTTTTCTAGGGCTGAAATCTGCACCCCTTTATCATCAATTGGAATAGAGTCAACTGAAATATTGGACCGTTTAAATAATTGCTTAAACCCATTATAACCAGGATCTTCAATGCCAACAGTCGGTTTCTCGTTTAGTAAATGAAGTAAAATAGAAATTAAGTATTCTGTACTAGGACCTAAAATAATTTGATCAGCTGAACAAGGTACCCCACGAGATTGTGAAAGGTAACTTTGTAAATTGACCCGCAGCTCATATAAACCTTGCGCATCTGTTTCAGTTAATAATTGCTCAGGTGGTAAATGCATTAACTGACGGTACAACTTTGAAAAAACAGAATACGGAAATAAGTCTTTATCCGGATTTGAGCGCGTTAAGTTATATAAAATGTCATTCGTTGGTTCTTTACGGTTTTCCATTTCAGGAAGGTCTGGTAACTCGAACTGCAACTTCACATCTGCTACAAAATAACCTTGGCGTTCTTTAGAATAGATATAACCTTCTGTTAAAAGTTGATTATAAGCATTCATAACGGTGTTCTCGCTGACTTGATTCAGTTCAGCCAATTGACGTTTACTGGTTAGCTTCTCATTTGTTTTGAGTTCATTTTCATGAATTTTATCTTTAATTTGATGGTAAATTTGAATATATAAGGGTGCCTTAGCTTTCACATCAATATGCAATAACATCGCAAATCCTCGCTTCTCTGGTGGTCTGGTTATCTGTGAAATAACCTAAACTAATGGTACCAGATATAATGCTAAAAATACAGATACTTGGATAGATGATATTTAAAAGTCAGTCTTGTCTTCCGTACGATTTTTAATCGACAAAGGACACATTTCAGAAATGAGCTGACTTTATTGCTATATCTATTGAATATACTATAATAAAGAGGTGAAACATGAATGAAATTTCAAATAAAGGAGCAACTATTCGATGAAATTTGTTGTATATTTAGCTGGACAGATTCATGATGATTGGCGCGAGGATTTAATTTCAGAGGTAGAAAAAAGAGGATTGAACTTTGAATTTGTTTCACCCCAAACCGACCATGAAGTCTCAGATGATATCGGGGAGAAAATATTAGGGGAACAACCCGGAAAATATTACCGTGATGAAGCGGCATCTGCCATTAATAATTTCAGAACCAATGTATTAATGGAAAAAGCCGATATCGTAATTGCATTATTCGGTGATCAATACCGTCAATGGAACACTGCGATGGATGCGACAACTGCCGTGAATAAAGGCAAGCCATTAATTATTGTGCGACCAGAAGAGTTAATTCATGCATTAAAAGAGTTATCGAATAAAGCGAACGTAACGGTTGAGCGAATTGAACAAGCAGTAGATGTTTTAGAATATATTACGAAATAGACAAAGTAAGATTTAGAAAGGAATGTGAAACGATTCATGGGAAATCATTATGATTATTTAGTTCTTGGTGGAGGTAGTGGCGGAATCGCCTCTGCAAACCGCGCAGGAATGCATGGCGCAAAAGTCGGTTTAATTGAAGCAAACGATTTAGGAGGAACATGTGTCAACTTAGGATGTGTTCCTAAAAAAGTTATGTGGTACGTTGCAAAAATGTTAGGTGATTTTGAGAAGTATGCGGATGGCTATGGTGTAGAACTTTCAGGTGAGCCAACATTGAACTTCCCGAAATTAAAACAAAATCGTGACGACTATATTAACTTCTTACACACAGCTTACCAAAGAGGTTTAGACAGCAACAATGTGGAAGTTATCAAAGGTTATGGTAAGTTTGTCGATAACAATACGATTGATGTGAATGGTGAAACGTACACAGCAGATCATATTCTAATCGCAACAGGTGGACGTCCAAAACGTCTAAACATTCCAGGATCAGAACATGGAATCGACTCAGATGGCTTCTTTGCGTTAGAAGAATTGCCGGAAAGTATCGCGGTTATTGGTGGAGGCTATATTGGAGTAGAAATTAGTGGACTATTACGCACATTTGGTGTGGATGCTCACTTATTCGAATTCCTACCATCAGTAATGAATTCATTTGACCCGATCATTAAAGATGGTTATATGGAAATTGCGGAACGTGAAGGATTCGCAGATACGATTCATACAAACACTTCCGTTACAGAAGTTGAGAAAAATGGCGACAAGTACACACTTCACTTTGCGGACGGTACAACACATGAAACGGACTTAGTGCTATGGGCAACAGGTCGAGCACCAAACGTTGAAAACATCGGATTAGAAAATGTAGGTGTTGAATTAACAGATAACGGACACATCAAAGTGGATAAATTCCAAAACACAACAGCTGAAAATATCTACTCAGTTGGTGATGTGTTAGGGATTTTAAACTTAACACCAGTAGCGATTGCAGCAGGACGTCGTTTATCTGAAAGACTATTTAATGGAAAAGAAAATCTATTCTTAGATTACACGAATATTCCAACAGTTGTCTTTACAGAACCACCAATCGGTACAGTAGGATTAACGGAAGACGCAGCGATTGCAAAATACGGAAAAGATAACGTAAAAGTGTACACAAATATCTTCTCGTCAATGCATACAGCGATCACAGATAGCCGTCAACGCGCTTACTTCAAACTTGTTGTTCAAGGTGAAGATGAAGTTGTTGTGGGACTACATGGTATCGGAGCAGGAATGGATGAAATGACACAAGGATTTGCAGTGCCAATTAAAATGGGCGCAACAAAAGCAGACTTTGATGACACAGTAGCCATCCACCCAACAGCCGC
This sequence comes from Atopostipes sp., assembly GCA_036752205.1. Taxonomy (GTDB): domain Bacteria; phylum Bacillota; class Bacilli; order Lactobacillales; family Carnobacteriaceae_A; genus Atopostipes. The sequence continues at coordinate 70 of DAIOTD010000019.1, read as the reverse complement.
AGAAGAATTTGTAACGATGCGTTAATTGAATGAAATAAGAAAGGACTTCCCAAAAGTGGAAGTCTTTTTT
>DAIOTD010000018.1:0-21137 GCA_036752205.1 Atopostipes sp. | reverse complement strand
AAATAAATTAAACTATTTTCGCGAAAAAACGAAATTATTGCAAATTATATATATAAGGGATTATTTTTAAAATAACTTTAAAAGGAGGAAATAGTCATTGATGCGATTTCAAAAAACTTAATTAGGCGAGCACAAGAATATGGAGTTAGTGATATCCATATTTTGCCAGAAATAAAAGATTTTAGTGTTTATTTCAGATTAAATGGTCGAATGGAGAAACAGTTCGCTTTACCTCATGAAGAAGGCAATCGTCTGATTACGTATTTTAAATACTTAGCGAATATGGATGTAGGTGAAAAGCGGAAACCTCAAAGTGGTTCACTCATTTACCAAGTAGCAGAAGGTGAGACTAAGGACTTAAGATTATCCACAATTTCGAATTATCATCAACAAGAATCGTTAGTTATTCGATTACTTGAAATGAAAGATCAGGTATTTCTTGAACGCAGTACCTTATTTCAAGAAGAATTACGACTCATTAAACGTTTGGTGCTTTTAAAAAGCGGACTCATTCTTTTTTCTGGCCCAGTTAACTCAGGAAAAACGACTACAATGTATCAGTTAGTTAAAGACCGGATGCGAAAAAATAAACTTCAGGTCATAACAATCGAGGATCCAGTGGAAATTGAAGAAGAGCAATTTTTACAGATTCAAGTAAATGAGAAAGCAGGTAATACTTACGAAGCTTCTTTAAAAGCAAGTTTACGCCATCATCCGGATGTTATCATTGTTGGTGAAATAAGAGATGAGCAGACTGCGAGAATGGCTATAAGGGGAGCTCTAACTGGACACTTAATTATAGCTAGTATTCATGCAAAAAATGCTGAAGGTGTCTTATCGCGTATGAATGAATTGGGCATTTCAAACGATATGCTACGTCAAACAATCGTTGCCATCGTCTTTCAAAAGCTACTTCCACTATATTGCGCGCTTTGTGATGGCACTTGTTCAATCTATTGTACGAAATTTCCTGTGAACCAAAAACGCGCTTCTTTGTACGATATCTTAACAAGTGATTGTATTCGAGTAGAAAAAGAAATTGACCATGCAGCTACGCAATTGATTCGTCAACGAAATTTTAATCATCTATTAGAAAAGGTGTTTGCTTATGGGTTCGTGTCTGAAGAGACGTACTATCAATATATTATCCCGTGAAAAAATGAATGATAAAGGTCTGTTCTTAAAAAGAATGGGCACACTAATTGAAGAAGGTTATTCAATTAAAGATAGTTTGTTATTCTTAGGAAAAATTATGCAAGGGAAAGGACAGGTATGGGTTACAGAAATTCAAACTGGATTACTAACAGGGGAGACGTTTCATAAAGAATTAGAGAATGTTGGATTTTCTGAGAAAACATGTGCGCAAATCTATTTAGCTGCTCAATACGGGAACTATGGACAGACGATTAGACTATGTGGGGAGCAATTGCTCGAAAAAAACAAAAAGCAAGCGAAATTAAAGTCACTTGCCACCTATCCCGTCTTATTACTCGTTTTTCTTCTGATAATGTTACTCGTACTACGCATTTTAGTATTCCCACATATGGAAACGCTAATGGTGAGCGTTGGTGGTTCTCAGAATATATATGCTAACAGTATAGTCACATTTGTGTATTATTCACCGCAAATAATTGCAGGGACATTTTTATTGATCTTTTTTTTAGCTCTATTTTTAAAGTACCGTATGCGCTCTAAAACGTACCTAGAACAAATGGAAATGTATTTGAAGTTACCGTTTTTAAATCGATATTTAAAAGATTATTATTCCCACTTTTTCTTTTATGAGTGGGCACAACTTTTTAACAATGGTTGCAGTTTTCAAGAAATTGTTTCAATTATGAGAGGTGAAGACTCCTCTAAATTACTTAAAGAAACAGGAGAACAGTTATCTGACGTCATGCTCTCGGGATTACCTATTCATCAAGCAGTTCAAACGCTACCCTTTTTTCATGATGAAGGCATTCAAGTCATTACACATGGTGAAAGTTTAGGGAAACTAGGAATTGAAATGGCAATATATGCAGATTATTGTGAGGAACAATTGAATAACCGAATTGAAAAACTCATGGATCGTCTTCAGCCTATTATTTTTTGTTTTGTAGGTTTAATGATTGTCGCAATTTATGCTGCGTTGATGTTACCGATGTTTAATATAATGGAGGGTTTGTAAATGAAAATAATACAAAAAAAATTATCCAATGAATCTGGATTCACACTTATTGAAACGTCAATTGTCCTTCTTGTTATTGCTATCTTAACGTTACTTATTATCCCAAATGTAACAGGAGTTAAAAACTTTGCAGATAATACTACTAATGATGCGATTGTTCAATCCGTAGAAGCTCAAATTTTACTATTCGAAACCAATAATCCCACTATGAAATATAATGATGATGACGAAAAAAATAATTTTATAGGCGGTTATGTAACAGCTGAACAATTAGAAATCTACAATGAAGCTAAAAAATAGGGTGAGCTTAGCTTCGGAGGAAGGTTTCACGTTAATTGAAACGCTTATCGTCTTATTTATAATCAGTTTAACTTTAATTATTCCAGTTTTATCAATTAATGAGATGATTGAAAACATGAGAATCGAGTTGTTCTTTCGTGAATTAACGACAGATATCACATTGATGCAAAATCATACGATTCTTACAGGAGAGGCAACAAATATAACGTATAGCTCGACAACTGGTGATAGTCGTATACGATTTCATGTCATTTCACAGCCGAATCATCCGATTGAAAGAACAACGATTATCGATCCAAAAATCGGCAGGTTTAACACGCAAATGCGGATTACCATCAAACACGACTCGCGATCCGGTAATTCAAATCAATTCGGAACAATAGCTTTTTTTATGAAGACTGGACGTTACGATTTGAAATATTATATAGGAAGTGCACGATTTGAAATTGAGAAAGTTAATTGATAGTGAAAATGGTTATCTATTATTAGAAAACTTGATTACGTTAATAGTTATTATGACACTACTCGTCATATTATATCCATTAATAACAAATTGGATTATCATTCGAAAAGAAGCTAAGCATGAACTTGAAATGTCTAGGGTATTATATGAAACATCCACTAACTGGCCAACTTACTTAGAGACTGACTATCCATTTACGATTAAAACTTCAGACCGTGCTATTTCTATCTATTATCTTGATTTAAAAGTAGGGGTGGAGATTTATGAGGCAAATTACCAACAATGAAGAAGGCTTTACGCTACTTGAGGCACTGATTTCTTTACTTATATCTACCTTCTCCTTATTTCTTATCACAACAACCTTGTTGCAAGCTTCAACTTTGAAAGAAACACTCGTTGCAGATACTTTGTATCCCCATCATAACAAGGTGACAATAACGAGTGATCGGCAAATTGAATGGCATATTTTTCTGAATCAATTAGAAATGTATTTAGAAAATACTATAAATCCTAGAGTTTATAATAGGCGACTCGTTGTAGATGAATTAAATGATGAATATGGAGTTTACTCAGAAGTCTCTTATCAAATGCCATCTAACAGTACGAGAGTTTTTATTCGACGATTAAATAACGGGTATCAACCAATGTTAATAGGTGCATCGGAAATTAATTTGAGGAGAGAGGAAGAAGGATGGGTTGTTATAGAGAACACATTTAATGGTGAAGATTATTATTATGGAAGAATTTGGGTGGAAAGTTGGATAGAAAATTTAGAAGAAAATATCGATTGATTCTTTCAAGAGAAGATGGTTACCTGTTATTAACAACTATATATGTTTTATTAGCAAGTACGATATTTTTTAGCTCCATGATTCATATTGTATCCAGTCAGATGATTCAATACCGACAATATAGTCATGCATATCAAGCAAAAGCAGCACTACAAATGAGTAAGAACATCTTGCAAGATGAATTAGTTAAGCAAGGTGACATCCAAACAGGAGTCGTTCATACATCTAACGGTGATGTCGTCATTACAAGTGAAAGTTCTGATGGACTCATTCATTATTATTTTGAGATAACTTCTCAACAAGGGATAATCTACCGCGATGAATTAATACACAAGGAAAACAAAATTTTAGAAACAACAGAAAATATTTCTGAGTAAAAAATATAATCCCTCGAAATAGATTGCTTATTCAATTGATGAGCAATCTATTTTTTGTGACTTTGTGTATAATAGATGAAATGACAAAAAAGGAGCTACACATAACTATGGATAAACTTAAAATTGGTATAATCGGTTTTGGTAATATGGGGCAAGCAATGGCGAAAGGATGGATTCGTTCGGATAAAATAAAACCGGAAAACATTCTGGCAAGTGCACGAAATGTTAAAAGATTAGAACAGAATTGTTCCAAAATCGGAACAAGAGCTTATGAAAATATCAAAGAATTAGTAGCAGATGCTGATGTGATTGTATTGGCAGTGAAACCATATCAGATTAAATCTTTAGTAGATCCCATCAAACAACTATTAAAAGAAAAAATTATTATTAGTGTAGCCGCTGGTATAAACAATCTTGATTATCAAGATATTGTTCTAGAAGGAACACAACATGTTAGTACAATACCCAATACACCAGTATCTATTGGTGAAGGAGTAATCATAGTAGAGAAAACCCACACTTTAACTAAAGATAATACAGTGATGATAGAAAATCTTCTGTCCCTACTCGGCATTGTAGAATTTATAGAGACAGAACAGCTGAGTATCGCCGGTACTTTGGCAGGTTGTGGACCTGCTTTTGCAAGCATGTTTATAGAAGCGTTAGCGGATGGAGCAGTAAAATATGGATTGTCCAGAGACGAAGCTTATCGACTTGCCAGCCAAATGATGGCCGGAACTGGAAAATTACAATTGCAAACGGGTGAACATCCAGCTGCGATGAAAGATGCCGTGACTTCTCCAGGAGGCACAACCATTAAAGGAATCACAAAGTTAGAACAAAAAGGTTTTAGAGGAGCAGTGATTTCGGCTATCGACGCGATAGAAGGGTAGTATCAAACAAACAGCCATTTTCGATATAATCTTATTGAATTTATATAGCGGTTTTCTATGTTTCTGTTCCAAAATTTGATATAATTATGGATAGCTTATGGAAATATCCGTAAAGGATGATAAGAAGGGTGAATAAGTATGCAACGAGTAAAAAATGTACAAGATAAATTATCAAAATATAATATAGATGCTCTATTAGTTACAAACATGTTTAACGTGCGTTACTTAGCTAATTTCACAGGTACCACTGGTTTAGTGGTTATTACGAAAGATGAAGCTTATTTTGTAACAGACTTTAGATATACAGAACAAGCTGCAGAAGAAGCAAAAGGCTTTACAATCGTTAAAAATGAAGGGCCAATTTTTGAAGAAGTCGCTAAAATTGTTCAAGAAGATAAGATTGAAAACCTAGGCTTCGAACAAGAAAATATAACATACGCAGTTTACAACCAAATTAATGACATCATTCCTTGCGAATTAGTACCGGTGACTGGTTTAGTTGAAAAACTTCGTGAAGTTAAAACAGAAGATGAAATTAATATTATTAAAGAAGCTATTAATATTACTGAAAAAGCATATGACTACATTTTAGGATTTGTAAAACCAGGAAAAACAGAAATTGAAGTTGCGAATGAATTAGACTTTTATATGCGTAATGAAGGTGCTACAAGTGTTTCCTTTGATACAATCGTAGCCAGCGGTGTTCGATCAGCTATGCCACATGGAGTTGCATCGGATAAAGTCATTGAAGAAGGCGATATGGTCACCATCGATTTTGGATGTTATTATAAAGGTTATGTTTCAGACATGACCCGTACCTTTGCGGTTGGAGATCCAGGTGAGCAAATGAAAGAAATTTATGAGATTGTCTACCAAGCTAATAAAAAGGTAAATGAGGTCGCTAAAGCTGGCATGACAGGTGCAGAATTAGATGCCATTGCTCGTGATTATATTGCAGAAAAAGGTTATGGTCCGCAGTTTGGCCATACATTAGGTCATGGGATTGGTTTAGAAGTTCATGAAGGACCAAGCTTAAGTTTCCGTAATGAAGATAAGCTAGTCGTTAACAATATTGTTACGAACGAACCAGGTATTTATGTTCCAGGCTTAGGTGGCGTTCGTATTGAAGATGATCTTGTCATCAAAGAAGATGGCGCTGAAATCTTAATGACGACTCCAAAAGAGCTTATAATCTTATAATGACCCATATAATAAATGAAGCATCTATCCCTTATTCATGTTAGAATAAGGGACGTAAAATTAACTAGATGAAAGGTGATATTATGATCACGTCGAATGATTTAAAAAGAGGGCAAACAATAGTTTATCACGATTCAATTTGGAGAGTATTAGAATTCCAACACGTAAAACCAGGTAAAGGTCAAGCTTTCGTCCGTTCTAAACTAAAAAACTTACGAACTGGTGGACACCAAGATGTAACATTTAAAGCAGCAGAAAAATTAGAGCCTGCACATATTGATACAAACACGATGCAATATCTCTATGAAAGTGATGACTTACATATGTTTATGGACGTAGAAACATATGAACAAATTGGTATTCCGACAGCTCAAATTGAAGATGAATTAAAATTCTTAAAAGATGGTATGGAAGTTGATGTTCAACGCTACAAAGGTGAAGTACTAGGCGTTCAATTACCATCTAAAGTTAAATTAGCTGTTACTGAAACAGAACCTGGAATCCGCGGAGATACGCAAAGTGGCGGTTCTAAAACAGCTAAACTAGAAACTGGAGCAGTAATTACCGTTCCTTTATTCATCAACGTTGGTGATGTGTTAGAAGTTAATACTGAAGATGCATCATACAGTTCACGTGCTTAATCGAGACATAAAGGAGGAGAAAGAATGATTGAAACTTCAGATAGAAATAATCCTTTAGGTGAAATTAAAGTTTCCGCAGAGGTTTTAGAAGTCATCATTGGTATTGCAGCATTAGAGTGTGACGGTGTCTTTGGTATGAAGAAAGGTTTTTCAACTGATCTTCGTACGATGCTCGGTCGAAATGAACACTCTAGAGGCGTATCTTTAGATGCAGATGAACTAGGTACATCTGTAGATGTTTACTGCTACTTCAAATACGGAGTGAATGTACCAAAAGTTGCAAGAGAAATTCAAGCGAACGTAAAAGAGCAAGTTTATTACATGACAGAAGTTGAGTTGGATGAAGTTAATATTCACATTTTAGGTGTGATACCTGAACAAACAACTGCTATCGATGTATTAACGGCAGGAGATTTAGGAGTAGAGAAATAGTGATAACAGTAAGACGTTTCATACGTATTAAGGCTTTCCAAGCCTTGTTCCAATTGTTAAATAACCAACAATCAACCACAGAAGAAGCAATTTCTTTTGCAATTCGTCATCCTATGATGACCGAAGAAGATGATTTAAGCGATTTAGAAGCGTTAAAGATCGTATTTCCAGGAGACCCTGAAAATAAACAATCTGTTCAGAAAGCATATGATTACTTGAATAAATTAGTAAATGGTGTTCTTGAACATCAAGTACTAATCGATGAGAAAATTGAAAGTCGTCTAGAAGATTGGTCATTAAAACGTATTGACCTACCTAATTTATTATTATTAAGAATTGCAACTTACGAATTACTTTTCGAGGATATTAGCCCGAAAATTGTTATGAACGAAGCGATAGAACTGACAAAATCCTTCAATGATGAGAAGGCAAGTAAATTTGTTAACGGTGTGCTTCAAGGAATTTTAGACACAAAAGAAGCCTAACAGGCTTCTTTTTGTTTTTATATGCAATAATTTTGATGATGGGAGTGAGCTATGTGGAGCAATATTTATCCGTTTCACAATTAACAAGATATATTGCCCGAAAATTTGATAAAGACCCATACTTAGATCGTATTTATTTAAAAGGTGAAATTTCAAATTATAATGCTCGTCGTCGAGGCAGTAACGAATATTTTAATATCAAAGATGAAGGTGCGATTATATCAGCCGTTCTTTTTGCAGGAGTGGCAAGATCTTTAAAGTTTGACCTCGAAGAGGGCATGAGTGTTCTGATAGAAGGTCGCGTACAAGTTTACCAACGCGGTGGGAATTACCAAATTATTGTACAAAATATACATCCAGATGGTGTAGGAAATTTATATTTAGCTTATGAACAAACCAAGGAAAAGTTAATGAAAGAAGGACTGTTCTCACCTGAATTAAAAAGAGCGATTCCTAAATATCCAAAAAGGATTGGGGTTATTACAAGCCCAAGCGGTGCGGTGATTCAGGATATTATGACGACGATTAAACGACGTTATCCAATCGCGGAGATTGTTTTGTTTCCAACGGTTGTACAAGGTGAACAATCCGCTAATTCAATTGTTAACAGCTTGCGTCTTGCGAGTGAGAAAGGTAATTTAGATACGCTTATCATTGGTCGGGGTGGAGGTTCTTTTGAAGATTTATTTTCATTTAACGAAGAAATCGTTGTTCGGGCTATTTCCGAAATGACCATACCTATTATTTCATCCGTTGGACATGAAACGGATAATACGCTGACTGATTTTGTAGCAGATTTAAGAGCACCAACACCTACTGCAGCTGCAGAATTAGCAGTACCCTTATTAACCGATGAAATTTTAAAGCTGGATGCCTACAGCCAAAGATTAATAAGATCTTTTCAAGGAAAACTAATTGATTTATCAGGGAACCTCAATAAAATTACACATTCTGTTATTTTTAGACAACCGAAACGGTTATATGATGGCTATTTACAAAATGTGGATCAATTAGAAAGTCGATTGCTGAATGAAATAGATAAAGAATTGAGACAAAACCGGCAGACTGTAGAGTTACTTAATCAACGCTTAGAAAGTGTTCCTATTCTTTCCAAAATAAGAGAGAAAGAACAAACGACCATTTATGTAACCCAGAAACTACAGGCTAGCATGATTAATCTAATCAAAGACAAACAAAATAAAGTCAATCAAAATATCCAAGCTTTAGATCATTTATCACCACTCAAGATTCTGACTCGAGGTTATGCTGTTTTAGAAAAAGATGAAGCAGTTATTAAGTCAACAAATGCAGTGCAGGTTGGCGATACAGTTCAGGTTCGTATGGCTGACGGTACCCTTGAGACGGTGGTTAAGGATATTACGATAAAAGAGGAGAAATAAGATGACTGAAAACGAAAAAACTTTTGACGAATCATTAACTGAACTAGAAAAAATAGTAGAGAAATTAGAACAAGGCGACGTTCCTTTGGAAGAGGCGTTAGATAAGTTTCAAGAAGGTATAGCATTAAGTAGAGAGTTGAAAAAGACACTACAAGATGCTGAAGAAACCCTAACTAAAATTGTTACGGCTGATGGTAGTGAAGAATTGTTCGAAAATAATCAATAAGAGGTGTAATTATGGAAAATCGCTTTAAAATGTTCAGTGAAAAGTCTTCTAAGCATTTTGAAAAATATCTATTAAGTCATATTGAAGAACATAGTGGCACGAATTTAGAAGCATCTATGAATTATTCATTAGATGCTAAGGGAAAGCGATTAAGACCCCTTTTGTTACTGGCTGTTATTCAATCATTTAATGGAGACTTAACGGATGGGTATCCAGCGGCAACAGCGCTTGAAATGATCCATACGTATTCATTAATCCATGATGATTTACCAGCAATGGATGATGACATGTTAAGACGTGGGAATCCAACCAATCATATTCAGTTTGACGAAGCGACAGCTATTTTAGCGGGAGATGCCTTATTAACTTTAGCTTTTAAAGTTATCGTTCAGGGGGACTTGGATGCCCAAGTAAAAGTCGAATTAGTAGAGCTATTAGCTGATACATCTGGATATGAAGGAATGGTCGGCGGACAAAAGTCAGACATCGATGGTGAAAATTCGTCTTTAAACCTAGAAGAAATTGAGCGTATTCACTTCAGAAAAACTGGAGCTTTGATTAAAATGGCTACAGTCTCAGGTGGTAAAATAACCGGACAATCAAATACCGTGATTGAACACTTGATTCGCTTTTCGGAAGAAATTGGGATTGCCTATCAGATTCGAGATGATATTTTAGATGTCGTAGGGACTGAAGAAGAGTTAGGAAAAGGTGTTGCGACGGATGCTGAACTAGGTAAAAGTACTTATCCTTCTTTACTAGGACTGGATGGGGCTTTTGAAGCACTTGACATCCGTTTAGAGAATGCAAAAGAATGTTTGGACTCTATTCAAATGTTAAGCTCTGATTTTGATTCTACATTATTAAATGATTTTACAGACTTATTAGCTTTGGAGGAATATAAGTTGTGAAAAAGAGAAGAGTAGATGAATTACTTATTGAACAGCATCTAGTCGAAGATAAACAAGAGGCATTATCCTATATTCTAGCGGGGAAAGTATTTACGACAGATGAAATTAAAATTCTGACAGCTGGTGAAAAACTGGCTCAAGATATAGAACTTTATATTAAAGGAAAAGAAAAGAAATATGTTAGTCGTGGAGGCCTTAAGCTAGAGAAAGCCATAGAATATTTTAACATTGATTTAGCGAATCAAATTGTTTTAGATATTGGTGCGTCTACCGGCGGCTTTACAGATGTTTCTTTGAAAAATGGTGCTAAGCTAGTATACGCATTAGATGTTGGAACGAATCAGCTTGCTTGGGAACTGCGAAGTCACGATCAGGTTGTTGTTATGGAACAAACCAACTTTCGATACAGTCAGCTAGAGGACTTTATCCATGGGCGTCCACAATTTGCCACAATTGATGTTTCTTTTATTTCGCTAGATTTAATCTTACCGCCTCTAAGTCATATCATAGAAGAGGACGGAGAGGTTGTTGCTTTGATTAAGCCTCAATTTGAAGCAGCTAGAGAAGATATTGGAGAAGGGGGCATTGTAAGAGATGCAACAGTATATGAAGAAGTCATTAAAAATGTTATCGATTTCGCGGCTAGAAATACATTTTATCTGCTTGATTTAACGGTTTCCCCAATAACTGGTACTAAAGGGAACATTGAATTCTTAGCTCATTTTAAAAAGAATATTCACGCGACTTCTAACCATGAAGTATTAGTAAAATCCGTGTTAGAAGACGTTTCAAAACGATAAAGACCGAAAGGAGAAACATACATGTTACTTGAATTACACATACATGATTTCGCTATTATTGAAGATATCTCACTTGGATTTCACAAAGGAATGACCGTTCTTACTGGTGAAACAGGTGCTGGAAAATCAATCATTATCGATGCGGTCAGTCTCCTTGCGGGTGGTAGAGGATCTTCTGATTATGTCCGACATGGTACGAAAAAGTGTGTACTAGAAGGTCATTTTGAAATGCCAAAAAGTTCGCGTTTAAAGGCATTATTTGAAGCTGAAGAAATAGACTACGATTCGGATATTTTAATGGTTCAACGAGAAATTTATGAAAATGGAAGAAGTGTTTGTCGAGTAAATGGTTCCTTAGTGACGATTTCATTACTGAAAGAAGTTGGTACCTATTTAATTGATATTCACGGGCAAAACGAACACCAAGAACTGATGGATAGTGAAAATCACATCTATTTATTGGATTATTTTGGACAAGATAAAATACAGCCATTGTTAGAACGCTACCGTGAGGATTATACAGTCTACCGAGAAACGCTCCGACGATATAATGCCTGGCAGGATAAAGAGCAAGAAAATGCTCAGAAGATAGATATTCTTCGTTTCCAGACGGATGAAATAGCAGAAGCTGCTCTAGTGGCCGATGAAGAAGAGGAACTGGAAGAAGAAGAGAGACGTTTAGCAAATTATCAAAAGATTATGGCTTCCTTAACAGAAAGTTATCAGGTTTTACAAGAAACCGAACCAAATGCAATCGAACAAATCGGACGAGCAATGGAAGCAATGGAAAGTGTATCGGACGTAGATCAAAGCCTGGCTGATATTTCTTCAACATTAAACAATATTTTTTATGAATTGCAAGAAGTTTCAAGCAACATTTATCATGAATTAGATAGACAAGAGTTTGATGAAAGCCGATTAAATGAAATCGCTAGTCGTTTAAACTTAATTCAACAGTTAAAACGTAAGTATGGTTCGTCAATAGCTGAAATATTAGAATTTTACGAGACAGCATTAGAAGAATTAAAAATTATTGAAAGCACTTCAGAATCTAAATCAGAGCTATCTAAAAAACTTGAACGACTTGAGAAAAGTCTATTAAAACACGGAAAGAAATTATCTAAAGTTAGAAGAGAAGTTGCTGTTTCACTAGAAGTTTCTATCCATGATCAATTAAAAGAATTGTATATGGATAAGGTAGTATTTAGCGTTAACTTTGCTAAGGGATTAGATGATTTGTCTGTGAAAACTGCCAATCAATATGGGTTGGATGAGATTGAATTTTTCATTTCAACTAACCCAGGGGAACCAGCGAAACAGTTAACTCGCATTGCTTCTGGTGGTGAGCTTTCAAGAATGATGCTTGCAATGAAGACTATTTTTGCTCAGTCACAGGGAATTACGAGTATCATATTTGATGAAATCGATACAGGGGTTAGTGGTCGTGTAGCTCAAGCGATAGCAGAAAAAATTCATTCAATATCCGTCCACTCACAAGTATTATGTATTACACACTTACCACAAGTTGCAGCGTCAGCTGATAATCACCTATATGTTAAAAAGGCGATTATTGATGATCGCACAACTACAGCGGCCGTTATTTTGAAAGAAGGAGAGCGTGTAGAAGAAATTGCTCGTATGCTATCTGGAAACAAAGTAACAGAAGGAGCGCTTCAAGCCGCTAAAGAATTACGTGGTGGAAAATAAAGAAAAGCAGTGAAGGTTATTAACCCCCACTGCTAAAGCCTTTTAATATTATAATGTGAGTAGTCCTGCAATTAATGGTAAAACCATTGCAACAATGACCAAAACGATTATAATTTTTGCGAAATTATTTTTTGATTTATTTTTTGACATATTGACCACCTTTACTTATCTAAAATTGTAATTGAGGTTATCAGACTTGTCAAGATAGAATAAGATTTCTTTTTATTTAAAGTGATTTTTGATATGATTAAGTTGAAAGTTAATGATAAAGGAGAGAATAAATTGACTAAACAACAAATTGGTGTAATTGGTATGGCAGTTATGGGCAAAAACCTAGCACTTAATATTGAAAGTCGTGGTTATTCAGTAGCAATTTATAACCGAACGACATCTAGAGCAGAAGAAGTTATTCAAGAAAATCCAGATAAAAAATTACATTTAAAAGAAACGGTAGAGGAATTTGTAGATTCCTTAGAAAAACCAAGAAGAATCGTATTAATGGTTCAAGCAGGTAAAGGAACAGATGCCGTTATTCAAGAAGTATTGCCTTTTTTAGATAAAGGTGACGTTTTAATTGATGGTGGAAACACATATTTCAAAGATACAATGCGTCGTAACGAAGAACTGGCGGAATCAGGTATTAACTTCATCGGTACAGGGGTATCGGGTGGAGAAGAAGGTGCACTTTTAGGACCTTCTATTATGCCGGGGGGTCAAAAAGAAGCTTATGATTTAGTTGCACCTATTTTAGAACAAATTGCAGCTAAAGCTGAAGATGACGGCGAAGCTTGTGTAACATACATTGGTCCAAATGGTGCGGGTCATTTTGTTAAAATGGTGCACAACGGTATTGAATATGGCGATATGCAATTAATTGCTGAGTCTTACCACATTATGCGTGAGTTACTTGATTTATCTAATGATGAAATTGCGACTATATTTAAAGAGTGGAACGATGGCGAATTAGATAGTTACCTTATTGAAATTACAGCGGATGCATTAACTAAGTTAGACCCATCAACTGGTAAACATGTTGTAGACATTATCTTAGATCGCGCTGGAAACAAGGGAACTGGTAAATGGACTTCGCAAGAAGCACTTGATTTAGGTACACCTCTTCCAATGATTACAGAGGCTGTCTTTGCCCGCTATATTTCTGCTTTGAAAGATGAACGTGTAGAAGCAAGTGAAATCATCAAAAAACCGAACCTTAAAACAGTTGATGTGAATAAAGAAGAAGTGATTGAAGAGTTACGTCAAGCACTATACTTCAGTAAATTAATGAGTTATGCGCAAGGATTCTCACAGCTACGCATGGCATCTGAAGAATATAACTGGGACTTGCAATACGGTGAAATTGCAAAAATCTGGCGTGCAGGTTGTATTATTCGCGCAAGATTCCTACAAGACATCACAAATGCATATGAAAAAAATCCAGAGTTAAAGAACTTAATTTTAGATGATTTCTTTAATGAAATTGCCGCTAAATACCAACAATCTGTGCGAGATATTGTAGGTTTATCAGTACAAGCTGGTATTCCGGTACCTGCTTATTCATCAGCGATTTCATACTACGATTCATATCGTTCGGCTCGCTTACCTGCAAATATTATCCAAGCTCAAAGAGACTACTTTGGCGCACATACTTACGAACGTGTAGACAAAGAAGGGGATTATCACTTTGATTGGTACGGTGATAATGGAGAAGAAGACTGGAGTTAATCTTAGTCTATAAAAAAACAATTCATATGAAACGGATATTTCTTAGATGAGGTATCCGTTTTTTATTGGGATATTATAATACATATATGGTATATTATTAGGGTTGATTTAATATTTAGTGATATAAAGCTCATATATTTTATTTGAAAAGGGAATTGTGAGAAAATGATGAAAGAAACACTCACGAGTTAATAGAATGTATGCTATCATATGAATATTGAATGAGTATTAAATGAAAAAATAATAAAGTTAATAGGATAATTCTTGGGGGTTATTGAATGAAGAACATATTAATTATAGAAGATGAAAAAAACTTAGCACGCTTTGTTGAATTGGAACTGAAACATGAAGGGATGGAAACGGAAGTTTATCATGACGGCCGTTCAGGTATTGAAGCGGCTATTGATGAAAATAAAACGTGGGACTTGGTCTTATTAGACTTAATGCTGCCAGAGCTAAATGGCTTAGACGTAGCACGTCGTATCCGTCAGGTAAGTAGTGTACCCATTATTATGATGACTGCCAGAGACTCTGTCATCGATCAAGTATCAGGGTTTGATCACGGGGCAGACGATTACATCACGAAACCTTTTGAAATTGAAGAACTATTAGCACGTATCCGAGCATTAGATCGTCGCATCAATATCGAAAATGAAAAGAATAAAGTACAACAAACAACATTAGAATATCGTGATTTAATCGTAGAGAAAGAGAATCGTGTGATTCGTCGAAATGATGAGATTATTGAATTAACAAAACGTGAGTATGAATTACTTGTTGAGTTAATGAGTAACTTAAACGTTGTTTTATCGAGAGAAGTTTTATTAGATAAAGTTTGGGAATATGAAAAAGAAATCGAAACAAATATCGTTGACGTTTATATTCGGTACCTCAGAAATAAACTAGATATTAAAGGCGAGGAAAGTTACATTCAAACTGTTAGAGGAATGGGGTATGTGATGCGAACATGAATATAAAAGCACAAAAAAGCAATCGTGAAGGGTCAACGGTTAGAGGCAGGTGGACTTTACTGACGATGCTGGTTATTTTTCTGACTTTTTCAATTTTTTCCTATATCTTAATGGATACATTTGAGCGTGTAATGCTGGATACGGAGGCTGGTGAGGTAGAAGACCTTACGGATGAGCTGATAGAGCGTTTCTCCAAGCATTATTATCCTTTAACGGAAGATTCTACGGCGAATATGCTTGAAGAGCCTGAAATTGAATTAGGGCCCATTCCAGCCCCTAAGTATGAAATAGAAAGAAAAGAAAGTTTTTCACCCCCAATCTCTTTAACTAAGGGTGGAATTGTTGTAAAGATATATGATGTTAATGAGAAATTGATTTATGAAACGGATAATGAATCTTATCGATTTCTAGCCAGCACACAACAAAAGCTTACTAATATTGATGGGCCTTACGGTACTGCATTGTCTATGACGGAACCCGTTTATTCAGTTTATAATGATAATCTTCTTGGTCATGTACAAGTGATTCAAACCTTGGAAGGTTTTCATGAGATGACATCTGAAATTGAAAATTTCATTTTAATTATTGGTTTTGCAGCCTTATTATTTAGTGCAATCATTGGTTTACTTCTTGTGAATTCCTTTGTTCGACCGATTACTAGTCTAACTGCAGCGATGGAGTCTATTCAAGAAAACTTAGAGTCGAATGTTCGTTTAGATGAAGGGACAAGAAACAATGAATTCTCTAAATTAGCCAGCACGTATAATGAAATGGTTGATTTAATGCAAACAAACATTAAAAATCAACAAGAATTCGTTGAAGACGTTTCACATGAGTTGCGTACCCCAGTCGCGGTGGTCGAAGGACATTTAAAAATGTTAAATAGATGGGGTAAAGATGATCCACAGATTTTAGAAGAGTCAATCAATGCATCTCTTCAAGAAACGAAACGTATGAAATCTCTTGTACAAGAAATGTTAGATTTATCGCGAGCTCACGAAATAGATGTCCATTATAAAAATGAGATAACAAACGTTGGCGATATTATGAAACAAATCATTTCGAACTATCGTATGTTGTATCCAGAATTTATTATTAATCTAGATGAAGAGGTTAGTGATGATTTATATGTCAATATGTATCGAAATCATTTAGAACAAGTTCTAGTGAACATCCTAGACAATGCAATCAAGTATTCATTTGAACGAAAAGAAATTCATATTTCAATTGGAGTAAGTGATAAACAAATTCTGATTGCCATTCAAGATTTCGGTTCTGGCATGTCTGAAGAAGACTTAAGTAAGATTTTTAACCGTTTTTACCGTGTGGATAAAGCTCGTAGTCGTGAAAAGGGTGGAACGGGATTAGGCTTACCGATTGTAAAAGAACTCATAGAAGGCTATGGTGGTCAAGTTTCCGTTAGCAGTATATTAAATCATGGATCAGTATTTAGTATACAGTTACCTCTAGTTGAGATTAAAGCATAAAAAAAGCACCCTCTCATTTATTTTGAATGAGGGGTGCTTTTTGCATTATCTTATTTTCGGTTTCTTTGCTGTTTGCCTGCATTACGATTGTTTCTGTCAGGACGGTTTGTGTTATTTACTTTATTAATTGGTTCGTCTTGTACAGTTACATTCTGTGCGGGCTTTCTTTTACGAGTAACTTTAAAGTCGCCGACTTCTTCTCTAACTTCAGCCTCAATCTTAGGCTTGTAATAGTAGTTGTTAAAGATTTGTTGACCTAAACTGAATACTCCAGACATCATCCAGTACAGTGAAATCGCAGCTGGACTGGAGAATCCAATGAATCCCATCATAACGGGTGTGATATACATGGTCGTTCCAGCTGTCTTTTGTTGTTCTTCTGGCATTGCTTGAATCATTAAACGAGATTGTAAGAAGTATACTAAACCAGTTATGACGGCTAGTACCACACTTGTTTCTCCTAGTGGCATACCTAAGAAACTCGCATTTTCAATAGCTTTAGAGTTTCTTAAGACCTGAAACATTGCTACGAATATCGGCATTTGTAACAATAATGGGAAACATCCAGCTAATTGGCTACCAATACCAATGTTGTTTTCTCTATAAATTTCCATTAATTCCATATTTAAAGCTTGTTGTTCAGCTTTATCATCCGTCGCTTTCATTTCAGCTTGGATTTCTGCTGTAATCGGTTGAACAGCAGCCATCTTAATTTGGTTTTCTATCTGAGAACGTTGCTGTTTAAAGGTCATTGGTAATAAAACTAAACGGAATATGAGGGTAAATAAAATTATAGCTATTCCGTAGCTTCCGACAGCACCATGTAAAATTTCTAAAAATTTTGTTAATGGTAAAACAAATACGTTATACGTTATTTCTGATAAGAAACCTTTAGGTTGACCATTTTGGTCGAAACTACAAGCTGAAAGGAATATTAAAGTAGATAATAATCCTCCAGAAAGTATGAATCTTTTTGCACGAATACTTAGTTTATTTTTCTTCAATTTTTTCATTCCATTCTAAAAATTTCTGATAGTATAAATAATACAGTAATTTTAGAATGATTTCAATGGCGTTCTCCAAATCCGTTATAGTCTGCGATGGAAGAATCATATAGAATCTCAACTTTATCAACTGTCGCACTAGGAGAGGGCCCTTTTGCTAATTCTTCAATGAATATTTTAATCTTATCTTCAGGACCAACCGCTTCTACATAAACGGATCCATCACTTTCATTTCTAACGATACCATTTACTTCAAGCTGCTTTGCAAGATGTGTTGTGGTATAACGGAAACCAACTCCTTGAACTCTACCATATACATTTGCTTTGAATTTAATTTTATCTGTGCTATCTGGCTTTTCATTTTGATAAATTATTTCACCGGCAGCACGATTTTCTCTGTCTTTGTTAAAAAAGCTGTTAAAAATAGAACTCATTGAAATACCTCCTTTGAATGGTATGATAAGTTTACCGCTTATGATGCGGGTGCGTCAAAGATTGTGTGTCTAAGAGTCTTATGAGATTATCCATGAAAAAACCCCCATTCATGATATAATGGAACAGTATTTTATAGAGAGTAAGGTGATTACGTTGGCTAAAACACGCAAACGTGGAAAAAAGAAGAAGCAAAATTATTCGATAGAATTAATTGGAATAGGAATTATATTTATAAGTGTCTTAGCAATAGGAGAGTTTGGATTTGTCGGACGTTTTTTTGCAAACATTATTCGTTTGTTTGTAGGTGAAACTTACCCAGTATTTTCTCTTCTAGGTATTATTTTAGGTTTTTATTATATTTTTAAAGGAAAGAATCCGGAAATTCGTTTTAATCGTCTTTTAGGAAGTGTCTTGTTATATAGTGCAGTTTTAGTGTTCTTACATTTAAAAGTTTTTGAAAAGATAATCGTTACAGATATTAGTATCCTGTCGGCCACTTGGTCTCGATTTCTAAACTTATTTAATACTTCAGTCGCAAGCGAGTCCTTAGGAGGCGGGATGATTGGCGCTTTCTTTTATTCTATAACCTATTTTTTATTTGCCAATATTGGAACTTACATATTTATTGGCATAATCGCTTTTATTGGTGTAATGAGTATCGGAGATTTTTCATATAATCAATTATTTACAAAGCTCAAGTCTATATTCGCAAAATTATTCGGGTCTATTAAAGCTGTTTTCCAAAAAACGAAAGAATCTATTGAACAGAATGTTGAAATAGATCAAAAGAAAGAAAAAACAACTCGTTCAAAGAAAAAAGCTAGCGATTATAAGCCTGCTGAACAGTCAGTTGAGAAAGATGAAGAGCCTATTAAACGTGGTCCTGTTCCGATAGAGGTCATGAAGCAAACTTCTCTTCCTATAGGTGACATTCATCTACCTGAAGAGTTGGATGTTGAGGAAAAGATCGAGGATGAGTCTGAAAATGGCGAGGAAATTTCAATCAACTTTGTGTCTGATAATGAAAATGAAGATTATAAGCTTCCACCATTAACATTACTTGATCATCATGATGCACCAGATCAGTCGAACGAATATTCGATTATTGAACGCAACATTAAAGTTTTAGAAGAAACATTTGAAAGCTTTGGAGTAGATGTTCAAGTAGTGAAGGCGAACTTAGGACCAGCGGTTACGAAGTTTGAAATCCAACCTGCAGTAGGTGTTAAAGTTAGTCGTATTGTCAGTCTAGCTGATGACTTGGCTTTATCCTTAGCAGCAAAAGATATACGTATAGAAGCACCAATTCCAGGTAAAGCACTTATCGGAATAGAAGTGCCGAACTCAGAGATAACCGTTGTACATTATTCTGAAATGATTAAAGAGATGCAACAAGATACGTACGAACATCCTTTGGAAGTTCCATTAGGAAAAGATATTGGTGGCAATTTAGCCGTAGCAAACTTAGCGAAAATGCCACACTTACTTATTGCAGGAGCGACTGGATCTGGTAAGTCAGTAGGGATAAACGTTATTATTACGAGTTTACTCATTCGTGCGAAGCCTCATGAAGTAAAAATGATGTTAATTGACCCCAAAATGGTTGAATTAAACGTGTATGAAGGAATTCCCCACTTGTTGACACCGGTTGTCACAAAACCTAAAAAAGCGGCACGTGCTTTACAGAACGTTGTAGAAGAGATGGAGAACCGATACGAATTATTTGCGATGAGTGGTACTCGTAATCTAGATTCATATAATGAGCATATCCAATTAATGAAAGATTCAGGTGAAGAAAATGTCCCACCAAAACTTCCGTACATTGTGGTAGTTGTTGATGAGTTAGCGGACTTAATGGTTGTAGCCGCAAAAGAAGTGGAAGATTCAATCATACGTCTTGCTCAAATGGCTCGAGCGGCTGGCATTCATATGATTTTAGCAACTCAACGTCCAAGCGTAGATGTTATTACCGGTTTAATTAAAGCAAACGTTCCATCTAGAATTGCTTTTGCTACTTCTAGTGGAACAGACTCTAGAACAATATTAGATTCAAATGGTGCTGAGAAATTATTGGGAAGAGGAGATATGCTCTTTTTACCAATGGGTTCTAATCAGCCGCAACGAGTACAAGGAGCTTATGTCTCAGATCATGAAATTCAAGCGATAACTGATTTTGTAAGAGATCAACAAGAACCTAATTATGTGGAAGAAATGATTCCGACTGATGAACCAAAAGTCGGTAACGGAAGCGGTAGTGATGAACTGTATGAGGATGCATTAGAAATTGTTCGTGAGCTTGAGACGGCAAGTATTTCCTTGCTACAAAGACGATTACGTATTGGCTATAACCGTGCTGCAAATATAATGGACGATTTAGAAGCGAATGGAATCGTAAGCCCACAAGATGGATCAAAGCCAAGAGATGTTCTTGTGGAATCAATTTCAGAAGAAAATGCTCTTTTCGATAATATGTATGAACAAAAAGAGTAAAAAATTATAGGAATGTTTTTTGTGAAAAAAGACTTAACTTTCCTTAAAAACCCTTATGATTCAACGTTACAATTAAAACGTTCGTTAATTAAGCGTTCTCAAAAACTTTAAAAATCATAATAACGTTTACAAAGTGTGTATTTAGTCTTCCATTTTTAGAACAACAATGCTATTATGTACTTGAAAGAAAAAGTTACATAAAATTTGCATAGTCATGAAACTATGTAAAAAA
>DAIOTD010000017.1:21097-23023 GCA_036752205.1 Atopostipes sp. | reverse complement strand
TCTGTACCTGTATCTGTATCTGCATCACCTGCACAAGCTGCAAGTAATAAAGCGACTGCTGCTGAACTAGCTAGTAGTCCATATTTTCTTTTTAATGACATATGAATTCTCCCCTTTTATATTATAGGTTTTCTTCTATTATCTATCCCAGTCTTTGTTTCGCGTCAGACGCACGTTTTAATGCTTGCCCAACATAGTTAATACTCAACATCAACACTAGGATTAAAGTTGATGCTGGTAGCCAAACCCAAGTTCTAAATTCCATATTGTATGGAGTGGTTGCAGAACTTACTAGACGACCCATTGAAGGGATTTGATCTGGTAGTCCAAAACCTAAGAATGTCAATCCTGTCTCTAAACCAATGTTTCCAGCATATGAAAGTATAAGCTGTACCATGATTAATGAAGATAAGTTAGGTAACATTTCTAATAAGATAATTTTCCATGTCGGTGTTCCCATCGTTTTAGATGCACTAATGTAATCACGACTTGATTCTGATAAAGATTTACTTCGTACAATTCGACAATATCCTGTCCATGAGAAGATACTCATGATGAAGATAAAACTACCAATCGTGATATTTGGTACAACTACCATAAATACGATAATAATCATTGTAGTCGGTAATGTCATAACAAAATCCGTTACACGCATAATTGCGTTATCTACTTTTCCACCGTAATATCCAGCTATTAAACCTAAAGAAATTCCAATTGTAGCGATAATTGACGTTACTGCAACTGCGATTACAATAGAGTTCCATGCTGCAAGTAGTAATTGAGTAAAGACGTCACGCCCATATTCATCGGCACCAAGCAAGAATGTTTTTTCACCATTCCAAGCATCTGCGATTAGACTCCACTGGAAATCTACTGGTTTCTCAAAGTTTCGGAAAATATCCACTCGCATAACATCGTTAGCATCTAGTCGTATTGACCACACTGCCGTTGTTACGAGTATAATAATTAATATAATTAAAGCTGTCATAGCTACTTTATCTTTTAAAAATTCTCGAGCGATTACCTTAAGGCCCATTGGAGGAGCTGATATTTCTTCACTCTCACTAGCACTTTCGATAACGGCTGTCTTTTTAAGCTTGTCATCATTTCTATCCATTTTTTTCATTCCTTTACTTTTCTAATTTTAGTCTATTCGGATACGAGGATCTGCAAGACTTAATGCGATATCTGATATAAGTGACCCTAAAATGGCTAATATACCATAAAGTAGAGTTAGTGTAATAACAACTGAATAGTCACGTGCGTTAATCGAGGTGATGAATAAATCGCCCATCCCGTTAAAAGCAAATATCTGTTCAATAAACACCGAACCACTTAATAAACTAGAAAAGATGAATCCAAATGATGAAGCAATTGGTAAAACAGCGTTTCGGAAAATATGTTTTGAGAATATCTTTCCTTCAGGTACACCTTTTGAACGTGCAGTTCTCACATAATCTTGAGTTTTTGCATCGATTACTTCACTTCTCAATGTTTGAGTCGTTGAAGCAGTACCTAGAACTCCTCCAGTAAATCCTGGAAGTATTAATCGATAGAACATATCCCAGTAGTATTCAAACGTTCCAGCAGTTAATGACACATTCTTTGAACCAAAAGTTGGGAACCAACCTAGACGATAACCAAAGATAAATACCATTAGTAAAGCAAGTACGAAAGTTGGGATTGCATAACTTACATAGTTATAAATCATTACAAAGCGATCAAACCAACTGTTATTAAAGCGACCTGCGAACATTCCAAAAGGTAATGCAATTAAGTAAGTGAAGAATGTTGATACAAGTCCTAGGCGTAGTGAGTTAGCAGCACGACCTCCAATTAATGTGGTAACGGGTACTTGTTGTGCATAACTTCTACCAAAGTCACCTTGTAAAACATCACCAATCCATCTGACATATTGGACTGGAA
>DAIOTD010000017.1:0-20997 GCA_036752205.1 Atopostipes sp. | reverse complement strand
CGTTCAACTTTATGTTGGTCACGGTTTAACGGGTCGATCTGAGGAATTGCAGATAATAATCGACGTGTGTAGATATGTTGTGGATCTTTAAATATTTTTTCCTTCGCTCCACGCTCTACGAAACGTCCACGGTGCATAATTGCTATGTCATCCGCCATGTATTTAACAACACTCAAGTCATGAGAGATGAATAGATAACTTAATCCATACTCATCTTGAATTCGTCTCATGAAGTTCAATACTTGTGCTTGAACAGATAGGTCAAGAGCAGATGTTGGCTCGTCCGCGATAATTAGTTTAGGGCTACTTGCTACAGCTCTAGCTACACCAATACGCTGACGTTGTCCACCTGAGAACTCATGAGGATAACGGTAAATGGCATCTTCATTCAGTCCTACAATTTCAAGTAAACGAATAACTTCGTCTCTCTCTTCGTTTTTTGTATAATCAAAGTAGTTTCTCATTGGTTCAGCAATTATATCTTTAATACGCTTTTTAGGGTTTAAAGATGATGTTGAATCTTGGAAAATCATTTGAATATCTTTATTGTAATCTTTATATTCTGCTCTGCGGCTTCTAGCTTTATTTGTTACATCTACACCGTTATAAATAACTTGTCCATCTGTAACACCTTCTAGACCGATAATTGCTTTACCAATTGTCGTTTTACCAGAACCTGACTCTCCTACTAAACCGTAAGTCTTACCTTCTTCTATAATCATGTCTACACCGTCAACAGCGTAAACCCAATCTTGTATTGTATTAAAAATTCCACCACGAATTGGGAAGTGAACTTTTAAGTCTTTTAATTCTAAGAATGACATTATTTTTCTTCCTCCCCTTCAAAGTAGAAATGCTTCCAACTATTACCTCTGACCTTATGGCCTGGAGCAATTTCTGCTAATTGAGGATCTGCATCGAATACATCATCCGACATCCACGGAATACGTGCTTTGAAACGATCTCCTTCGCGAGGTAGTGCTTGTAATGAAGGAACAGTTCCTTGAATAACGTGTAACTCTCCAACTTCTTCTCCTTCAAGTTCTTGAGGGATTGAATTCAGTAATGAACGGGTATATGGGTGCTTTGGATTAGTAAACAATACATCTACTGGAGCTTCCTCAACAATTTGTCCTGCATACATTACTGCAACACGGTCTGCTGTTTCGGCAACTACACCCAAGTCATGTGTAATTAAAATAATACCTGAGTTTGTCTCATCTTGAATATCATTCATTAAGTCTAAAATTTGTGCTTGAATTGTAACGTCTAAAGCTGTAGTTGGCTCATCCGCGATAATAATTGGCGGCTTGTTTGCTAGTGCAATCGCAATAACAACTCGTTGTCTCATCCCACCTGATAACTCATGTGGATATTGTTTAGCTGTACGTTCAGGATTAACAATTCCTACTTGATCCAACAGCTCTAGAACTTGTTTTTTTCGAGCATCTTCTTTTAAATCTGTATGGTAAATAAGTGATTCCTCAATTTGTTTACCAACAGTCATAACTGGGTTTAATGAACCTAATGGATCTTGGAAAATCATACCAATGTCGTTCCCACGAATTCGGTTATATAATTTTTCGTTTAACTTTGTTAGGTCTAACCCTTTGTATAAAATCTCACCTTTAATCCTTGTATTAAGTGGATCATGTAATCCAATAATCGCTGTGGCAAGAGTTGATTTCCCAGAACCAGATTCTCCTACGATAGCTAAAATCTCATTGTTCTTTAATGTTAGGGATACATCATCCACTGCGTTGTGGTATTCATCCCCAAAACGGAAACCAACTTGTAGATTATTTATTTCTAATAAGTTTTCTTCGGTCGCCACTATCTTAACCTCCTATGCATTCTGTGGTAACAGTTCAAAGATATAAGTCCTCTATTCTGTTACTAAGACTAGCTATTAATTTTGCTATAATACAAAATACATTATAGATAGCTTGACTTGTTTTATTGTTGCTTCGTTAAGTCATCTATAATAATATAGCAAAAAATTAAAAATGCAAGCCTTTTTCTCATTTAGTTTTAATTTATCTAATTTTATTAGATTTTGTTTCTCATTTAACCTTTTAAACCTTTGTTTTAATGAATTCTACTGCTTTCCCTACCGTTGTAATTTGTTCAGCAACTTCGTCAGATATTTCCTCATTAAAGGTATCTTCCATTTCCATTACTAATTCAACGATATCTAAAGAGTCCGCGCCAAGATCATTTTGAAAATTTGTGTCATAGTTAATTTTATCTTCATCGACGCCTAGTCGATCTACAATAATGGCTTTAATATGTTCAAATATTTCTTGCTCTGTCATTACAGCCACCTCCTCAATTTCTACATTCTTAATAAGTAGGTAAAATCATTTTAAATAGTTAGTCTTTTATTCAAAGTAAAAATTACCTAAAAATACTGATAGGTATTATTTTAACGCAATTCTAAACCAATTTCCATAGTTTTCACATAATTTTGCAATTAATTAGAATCTTTTAACCTTTAATGTTAAAACTTCTATTTACTGAGCAGATTCAAAATACTTTACAACGTCTGTTAATACATCAGATTGTAAAATATCTCGTGTTTGACGAAGCGTATGATATACAGCTTCCGCATCTGTCGCGCCGTGAGTCTTCATGACAGGTGATTTAACTCCAAAAAGCATTGCTCCGCCTAGTTTTGAAAGATTCATTGTATCTTTTAACCCTTTTAATTGGTCTTTCATTAGAAGTGCACCTAACTTACTCTTAACGCCGCCATCTTTAATGGCATCAATTAATAGATTAACCACTGTAGAAGCTGTCCCTTCCATTGACTTCAATACTGCGTTCCCTGTAAAACCATCTACAACTAAAACATCGGCTGGTCCATTAAACATTTCACGTGCTTCAACGTTTCCGATAAAATTGATACTTTCATTTACTTTTAATAAATCAAAGCTTGCTTTCGTTAATTGGTTCCCTTTGTTATCTTCAGTTCCGTTGTTCAACAGTGCGACGGTTGGATTTTCTACCTTATTAACATATTTGGCGTAATAAGCACCTAACGTGGCGTATTGATCCAAGTTGATGGGTTTCGCATCCGCATTTGCTCCTAAATCCAGTACAAGCATTCTATCTCGATCAGATGTAACAGTTAACATTGACGCCATTAAAGCTGGACGGTCTATCCCACGAATTCGACCAATGATTAACGTTCCAGCAGCTAATAAAGCACCAGTGTTCCCAGCCGAAAACAATGCATCGTTCTCGCCATTTTTAACTGAATGTGCAGCTAGGACCATTGAAGCGTCTTTCTTACGACGAATTGAGCGGACAGGATCATCATCACCTTCAATTTTTTCATCTGTATGTACAATTTCGATATTAGGTAATGTCTTAGTCATATGCTCATTAATTTTAGTTCCATCACCATAAAGAACCATTGTTGTATCAGGGAAAGCTTCTGCAGCAACTAACACACCTTCTACGATTACTTTCGGTGCATCGTCTCCGCCCATCGCATCTATTGCAATTCTCATCCTATTCACTCCTTAAATAAGTGTTTGATTAGCATTTTTTAATCTACACTAATCTAGTATATCAGTAATTTCGCCATCTTCAATACCTACTAAAAATCTTAAGTTCTCATATTGTCTATTTGAAAAGAAGTCTTCTTGAGTAATAATGTAGCCCGCTTCATAACGCGCTGCCTCTAATGCTAACTCATCCTCAACAATGTCAGCAACTTTAAATACTGGTAAACCAGATTGTCTTTTACCAAATAATTCGCCTGGTCCACGCATCTCTAAGTCTTTTTGACTAATTACGAAGCCGTCATTCGAACTCGTCATGATTTTCATTCTTTGTGCGCCATTTTCACCCTTTGGATTCGCAACAAGAATACAAGAAGATTGTTTCGCTCCCCTTCCTACTCGACCTCTTAATTGATGTAGTTGAGCTAGTCCAAATCGATCTGCATCATGAATAACCATCATTGTTGCATTGGGCACGTCGATGCCTACTTCAATTACTGTAGTAGAAACTAATATATCAATCTCATGATTCTTAAAAGCATCCATTACACGATCTTTCTCTTCAGCACTCATTCGTCCATGGAGTAATCCAACAGTGTACTCTGGCGAAAACGATTCCGCATATAATTGAGCTAACTGAGTCGCATTTTCTAAATCCATTTCCTCTGACTCTTCTATTAAAGGGCCGACCACATAAACTTGTGACTGATCTACTAATTCTTTTCGTATTTCTTCTTTCAATTGTGGCACTTGCTTCTTTTTAATCCAGTATGTTTTTATCGGTAATCTTCCAGCAGGCATTTCATCAATGACTGTGACATCCATTTCCCCATAAGCAGTCATTGATAGTGTTCGAGGTATTGGAGTAGCCGTCATAAAGAGCACATCTGGCTGCGATCCTTTTTCTCTAAGTGCTTTACGTTGCTTTACACCAAAACGATGCTGCTCATCGATAGTGATGAGTCCTAGTCGTTTAAATACGACATCATCTTGAATTAAAGCGTGAGTTCCTACGAGAAGATCAATTTCTCCCAAAGCTAGTCGCTCCAGAATTTCACGTCTTTCTTTGGTCTTCGTTGAACCTGTGAGTAAAGCTATTTCAATAGTCGAATTAGAAAACATCTTCATAAAACTGTTAAAATGCTGTTCTGCTAATATTTCAGTGGGTGCCATGACAGCTGATTGGATGCCTGCAGATTGTACTGCGACAACTGCACCAGCTGCTACAACAGTCTTCCCACTTCCTACATCTCCTTGTAAAAGTCGATACATTTGAATCGGTCGTTTCAAATCTGCTGAAATATCATTTACAGCTTTCTTCTGTGCTTGTGTGAGTTCAAATGGGAGTTGTCCGAAAAAAAGCTTTAGTTGTTCTAAATCATAATGAACAGGTTCTCCTGCTCCAGTCTTCTTATGTGTTAAACGTCGAAACTGAACTTGTACTTGAAATATAAAAAATTCTATAAAGATAATCGTTTCACGCGCGACATTCATTGCTTTTTCATCTTTCGGAAAATGCATGTTATAAATAGCTTCTTTTAAGGGCATTAACTTATACTTCTCAATTAAATCAGGATATAACACTTCTTGAATCTCTTCTGAATAATCATCCCATGCTTGTTTCACTAACTTTTTAATGATGCTATGCGAAATATCTTTATTCGAGTGGTAAATTGGTTCGAATTCTTCATTTGAGTTCGCAACCTGACTACCTATAATTTTTATTCCAGCTAATTGCATCCGTTGAGCATCCCACGTTCCAAACACTTGTATCGTATCTCCAGTATTGATTTGCTTCTCAAGATAATGTTGATTAAAAAAAGTTACCGGAACAATAACATGATCAACATTGATACGAAAGGACAATCTACTTTTCCTGCGCCCATAGAATTGAACATGTGCTTGAGCCACAACCGTTCCTTCAAGTACAACTTTCTGTCGATCCTCGATTAACTCGATATCCTTAACCGTTAAATCTTCGTGTCTAAACGGAAAGTGCGTGAATAAGTCCCAAATTGTGTGAATATCTAACTTCTCTAATGCCTCAACTCTTTTTTCTCCGACACCTTTTAGCTGACTGACTTTATCTTTAAATAGTCGTTCCACTTATCCCAACCTCCTATCTATATATAAGCAAAATGCGAACTAAAAATATTTAAGAAACTAAATACTTTCAAGTTCGCATTCAAAATAATTTACTCTACTGAAATTAACAATGGATAAACTGGTTGGTTTCCTTCATGAGTTTCAACCTCAATGTCAGGATAAAGTTCTTCTAATTCTTCAACTAATGAATCGACGAACTCTTCTGTATTATTTTCACCATAAATTAAAGTAACTAACTCACTGTCTTCAGTAATCATTTTCTTAATTGTCTTAAGAGCTGCTGATAACATGTCAGGGTCTGCAACTTTGATATCATTATCAATTAAGCCCATGAAGTCATCTTTTTTAATTGCGAGACCACCAATTTCAGTATCACGGATTGCGTTTGTAATTTGACCAGAGGTTACATATTGCAATTCTTCCGTCATCATCTCTTGGTTTTCTTCCAAACCACCCTCAGGGTTAAAGGCTAACATTGCATTTAGGCCTTGTTGGATAGAACGTGTCTCTACTACTGCAGCGCTAATCTCTGATACTTCAGTTGCTTGATTCGCTGCCATAAAGATATTACTGTTGTTTGGTAG
Organism: Atopostipes sp.; assembly: GCA_036752205.1. Taxonomy (GTDB): domain Bacteria; phylum Bacillota; class Bacilli; order Lactobacillales; family Carnobacteriaceae_A; genus Atopostipes. Next base: position 14,798 of record DAIOTD010000017.1, on the reverse strand, counting down.
CAAGATGTAGTTCTTAGCTGGCACTTCTTCCATAGCATCTAAGAAGTCTTGAGTGCTTGGATTCATCGTTTGTCCACCTTCGATGACATAATCTACACCAAAGCTTTCAAATAATTCCACTACACCTTTTCCTGCCGCTACTGAAATCACAGCTATTTCTTTCACTTCTTTAGGTTGTTCTTTTTTAACTTTGGTAGTTGACGCCGTTCCTTCATCTAAAGAACGATGTTGCTCACGCATATTATCTACTTTAATTTTCATAAGCGAACCAAATTTTTGACCGTAGTTCATGACTTCACCAGGAGTTTCTGTGTGAACGTGAACTTTAACCACTTCTTCATCTGCAATAACTAAAAGTGAATCACCAAGTTCATTTAAAGAATTTCTAAACTCATCATAATCAAATTCACTATCTACTGTGTCACCTTCACCTAAACGTACCATGATTTCAGTACAGTAGCCAAATTCGATATCTTCCGTATTCATAAAGTCATGAACAGGATTTCGATGATGTTCGGCTCGTACTAATTCTTCCAATTCTGGCTCATCTGAAATGATTTCTTCACCCGTTAACGAAGATAAGAAACCTTCGTATACATAAACTAAACCTTGCCCACCACTATCTACTACCCCTACTTCTTTTAGTACAGCTAATAGTTCCGGTGTGTTCGCTAATGACTTATTAGCCATGTCCAGGATTTCGTTCATGACTTCAATAATGTCATCCGTTGCTTCCGCTTTGATAACACCTGCTTCTGCAGATTCACGAGCAACCGTTAAAATTGTTCCTTCAACGGGTTTCATGATAGCTTTGTATGCTGCGTTAACTCCTGCTTGAAACGCTTGTGCAAATTCCCATGCATTGATTTCATCTTTTGTTTCAATCGATTTACTAAACCCTCTAAATAATTGAGAAAGGATAACACCTGAGTTACCTCTTGCACCCATTAATAAACCTTTAGAAAGTGCTTGACCAATTTGGCCAATACTTTCTGAGGCAGCTTCTTTCGTAGCTGTTGCACCACTCGTAAATGTTAAATTCATGTTTGTTCCTGTATCCCCATCAGGCACAGGGAATACGTTTAATGAGTTAACATACTCAGAGTGTTTAGACAATCGAGCTTGTCCAGCTGCTATCATTTGTTTGAAATCTTTACCTGTTAAATTTAATAATTCCATTACTAATTTCCTCCCAAGGTCACTTCACAGTAAAGTGACTAGACTAATCATTTTGTACGCGTACGCCATGCACAAAAATATTAACAGCGTCGGCTTTTACACCTAGACTAGCCTCAAGTTGATAGCTAACTCGCTCTTGCACATTTTTTGACACTTCTGAAATCTTCGTACCATAGCTTACAATAATATAAACATTTACAATTACACCTGTATCTTGGCTAACAACTATACCTCGGGCATAGTTTTCACGGTTTAAAATTTCGTTCAGACCATCTCTTACTTGATGTCTACTTGCCATTCCTACTACACCAGGGATTTCAGTTGCTGCTCCCCCTACTACTGTTGCAATAACATCATTCGAGATTTCAATTGATCCATAATCATTATTTACGGTAACGGACATATTATTTTCTCCTTTCCGTTTATCTATCATGTTAGTTAATATAATATATAATATATTTCATGCTCTAACAATATTACCTAAAAAAGAAAAGAATATCAACATGAACCCAAGCTTTGTCATATTCTGTTCAACTTCTATTCTCAGCTAGGTGTATTATACCAAACTTTATAGATAATATTCGAAGAAATCCTATTCTGTTCTCGAGTGCATTCTAAATGTGTATTATATAGAAGATACTCATTTCTAAATAAAGTTTTATATAGTAAACTTCTGAGAACAAAAAGTCTTCGTAAACTATTCAAAAACAGATGGACTTAACTACTTATTTTCGGTAAAATTCAGATTGTCTTTTATATTTTTAGAAATTTGAATAGTAAATGTTTTCTCCATATTCTTATAATTTTAGTTGTTTTTTAAAATAGAATATGGTATTCTATTCAAGTATGAAATAGTCGACATTAAGTTGATTGTTTGCAAAGGAGGATTTCTAATGGCTAAAGAATGCTATTTCACTGGACGTACTGCAAGCAGAGGTAACAATCGTTCATTCGCACTTAACTCATCTAAGCGTAGTTTTAAGCCGAACTTACAAAAAGTTCGTGTGCTAGTAGATGGTAAACCTAAACGTGTTTGGGTTTCAGCGCGTGCATTAAAATCAGGTAAAGTACAACGTGTATAATCAATACAAATAATAAAACGCCTATTTACTTCTATAGTAGATAAGCGTTTTTTATTTGGCTCTATTTCTCAATCGAAAAGGACGCTGTCCCCAACTGGGCCATCGTCCTTTTTTTGAGTGATTCTTTAATCATTACTTTGAATAACTGCCACGATACCCTCTTCAAATGAAAAGCTCGCTTCTTCCCCGATAAACTCGTTACTAATTAAAGCAACAGGACGGTTAAAAGACTCTTCGTTCAGTTCATATTTCACATCTTTTAAAGTTAAAGCCTTTACTTCAGTTAGCAATACATATGAAAGATAATCCATACTTTCTATTTTTTGAACAATATGCTCACCTGGAAGATAGTAAGATATATTATTTTTAGCAGATACTAAGTGCAACCGTTCAATTAACGATTGAAACCTTTCCTGTAGAGAAAGTAGTAATATACTATATAAATGATCGATTCGTCCACCATACCAATTATAAATATTTATTGATTCTTCTTCGGTATGCTCTAGAGCATAAAGTAATGCTAATTCTGTGTCCGTGTCATCCTTATCGGAAGGATGATCGATGACTTTCTGTACTCGATTCTTAATCGTTGTCATTTCTTCCTCTGAAATCGAATCAAAGTCACCTAAAGCTACATCTACTTGAATCCCTTCTTCCAAAGCTAAGACTGCTCCACGATCAACCCCTATAACAATTCCATGATCTTTTATGAAAGGTTTTATTTTTTCCGTCTTCGGAGCACCTAAAATGATATGAAAAGCAGCCATATTAATTCACCAGTTGCTTCAATTTTGCGATTTGTGCTGTTGGTGATGGTGCACCAAAGATATTTGAACCTGCTACAAAAACATCTGTACCAGCCTTATGGCATAATTGGATTGTTTCATCATTAATTCCACCATCTACTTGAATTAAGAACTCTAGATTATGATCTTGACGGTATTGATTTAACTCTTCAATTTTCTTTAATGTTTCAGGAATAAAAGCCTGTCCACCGAACCCAGGGTTTACTGTCATAACTAATACCATGTCTACAGATGATAAAACTGGTTCGATAAATGATACAGGTGTACCTGGATTAATCACGACGCCTGCTCTTACATTCTGCGAACGAATATGTTGCATGACTTGGTGGATATTTTTCGTTGCTTCTGCATGAACAGAAATTGCATCCGCTCCTGCTTTAACAAAGCCATTAATCATTTTTTCTGGTTCTTCCACCATTAAGTGAACATCTAAAAATAAATCTGTTTCATTTTTACATGCAGCAACAACACTTGGACCGAACGTTAAGTTTGGTACGAAATGACCGTCCATAACATCGATATGAATCCAGTCCGCTCCTGCTTGATCAATCATTCGAACATCTTCACCCAATTTTCCAATATTTGCTGCTAGAATTGACGGTGCAATTTTCCCCATATTTGAACACTACTTTCTACAATTAATATTTTGGTTTTCTTTCTTGTATTTCTTTTAAAATTTGCAAATAATTTTCATATCGGAAGGTTGATATTTCATCATTTTCGACACCTTTTTTAATGGCACAATTTGGTTCGTTTTGATGTAAACACCCTCTAAAGCGACACTCATCTTTTCGATTCCACATTTCAGGGAAGCAAGAAGATAACTCAGCTACTTCAATATCTTCAAACTTTAAGGCACTGAATCCTGGTGTATCAGCAAAGCGCCCACCTAATAAAGGTAAAAGCTCAACATGCCGTGTCGTATGTCGACCTCGCCCTAGTGATTTTGATGTTTCTCCTGTTTTTAAATCAAAGTCAGGATTTAAATAATTCAATAAAGTTGATTTTCCAGCACCGGATTGTCCCATAAAAACAACCAGTTTATGTTCAAAATAACTTTCAAATGTATCAATGATTTCATCTTTCAAATCTTCCACTTCATCCACATTGATTGTAATAAACGGATAACCAATTGCTTCATATATTTCTTTGTATTTCACAATTTTGTTTTTAGTTTCATCATCCGCCATATCTAACTTCGATATGTAGATAATTGGCTCAATATTTTGATACTCTAACATGACTAAGAAACGATCAAGTAGTTGTGTTGAAAAAACTGGATCAACAATTGACGTTACAATAACACCAATATCAACATTCGAAATAGCCGGACGAACCAGCTGATTTTTTCTTGGTTTAATTTCTAAAAGAGTTCCTTCATCCAGGTTATCGCTTTTAAAAACAACATGATCTCCTACTAATGGTGTGATGCCATCTAAACGAAAGACACCGCGCCCTCTAGTTTGGTAGGTTACGTTATGCTCATCTGTAATATAATAAAAACCGCTTAGCGCTTTTGTGATTTGTCCTTCTTGCAAAAACATCCACCTCTCTTATATCTAAGGTCTTGCCGTTTCTTCTACATATAATTGTCCATCAATCTCAACCTTATACGTCGCATATGAACCTTCTTCTATAACGAATCGAATTGTATAGAGGAGATCTTGCGAAATTGTCAGTTCATAAGCTGGTTCATCGTAATCTTTCTCATGGTCATTAATAAATATTTTGACGTCATTATTCGTTATTCCAGGAACTGGTTCATCCGTATCATCTTCATCGATAATTGGTTCTTGGAAAGGAATCGTAATTTCTTTAATGAATTCTACTAACTCAATTTCTTCTGGCCCCGTAGAGAATATGACTGAAATAGTGTCACCCGCATAAACCGTTGATCCGGCTTCAGGACTCTGCGATATAACAAGTCCAGCTTGAATATCTTCTGAAGATTCCTCAGTAACTTTCAACTCTAAACCATTCATAGAAACATAATCGTTTACACCTGGACGAGTATAGCCTTCGAAATCGATCAACTCAATGGAGCGGCGCCCATCACTTACCACAAAAGTAATTGTCGTTTCACTTATTTTAACATCCGTTTCTGGATCAATGTCTTGCTCGATAATCATACCGGCTGGAATACTCTCATCATTTCTTGTCTCACTCTCAACACTAAATCCAAGTTCTGTTAACTCAGCTCGAACTTCTTCATAGTTTAAACCGACATAATCAGATAAGTTATAAGGTTCTTCTCCTTCACTCACATATAGATCAACTGATGCTCCTTCGCGCACAGTGCTACCCGGATTAGGTGATGTACGGAAAACAAGTCCAACTTCTACCTCATCATTTGGCTGCTGAATCGTTTCGCCCAGCATCAAATTGTTTTCTTGCAGTAATTCAATCGCTTCTTCTAGTGTTGAGCCAATCAGCTCATCCGGCAAGTCAATTTCTTGTGGCCTTGTTAATGCCCAAAACAGGAATATTGCAATTAACAGGATTGGGAAGATGAGTAGCCACCATGGTTTCTTTTTCTTCTCTGGCTTTTTGTCTGGTTCTAGAATAACTGCTGTCTGACCATCGGCTAAGTTTTCCCTTTCAGCTGCTACCAATGGTTCTTTCATAATTAATGTATCTTCTTCATTAATATCAGCAGGAACAAATATTTCTTCATTTCTTCTACTCGAATCTAAGGACGTTTCTAAATCGGCTTGCATTTCACTCACGCTACCGTAGCGGTCTTTTGCATCTTTAGCTGCCGCTCTTAATACCACATTCTCTAGAGGTTGTGGTATGCGTGTATCAAATTCTCTCAACGAAGGAATAGGCGATTGGAAATGTTTCAGGGCTACGGACACAGCTGACTCACCTTCAAAAGGTACAACTCCTGTAAGCATTTCGTATAAAACAATCCCTAATGAATAAATATCCGATTGTTTTGTAACCATGTTTCCACGAGCCTGTTCTGGTGAAATATATTGAACCGATCCTAATATAGAATTAGTTTGTGTAATAGAGTTTTGAGATAATGCAACAGCAATCCCAAAGTCCGTAATCTTCACTGTACCTTCTTTATCAATCAAGATATTATGTGGTTTAATATCACGATGAATGACACCATTTCTATGGGCGTAAGAAATTCCACTTAAAATCTGAGACATAATCTTGATGACCTTACTATATGGAATCGGATGATTTTCTTGGATATATTTTTTTAAATCTGTTCCTTCAACATATTCCATTACAATGTATGGTCGTTCTCCCTCACCTACATCATAAATATTAACGATATTTGGATGGATTAATTCAGTCGTCGATAAAGCTTCACGCTGAAAACGGCGCAGGTTATCGCTCTCTTCATCTTCATTAAAAGTTAAAGACATCATCTTTACGGCAACTTGTCTCTCTAATATTAGGTCTTGGGCTAAGTAGACATTCGCCATACCACCTGAACCGATTTTTCCGATGATTTTATATCGATCACTAATACGGGTTCCAGTTTTCATTTTCATTCACCTGCCTCATTTAAAGTTGCAGACTTCGTTTCAATCAAGTTCACTGTAACATTGTCTGATGCTTCATTAATAAGCGCTGTACTAACTAAATCTTCTGCTTTTTGTTTAAGTGTCTGCTCTGATTCTAATATTTCTATGATCTCTTTATCACTTATGGAGTTTGTCAATCCGTCAGAATTTAATAAGATGTGAAGACAGGATGTTTTCGATTCTTTAAAGAAATCAATATCCAGCCGTCCGTCAACACCTAAAGAACGAGTTAAAGCATTACGATTAACATGATTTTTTGCTTCTAAATCTGTTAGTTCGCCTTTTCTTTGTAATTCCGAAACAAAAGAATGATCATATGTAATCTGTCTAATCTCATTATCTGTATGGATATATGCTCGGCTATCTCCAATGTTTGCAAATAAGAAGTGGTCTTCAAGTACCACAACTGCTACTAGTGTCGTTCCCATCCCGTCTAAGTCAGAATACGTATTAGCTGCCTCATAAATACGGGTATTTTCACGATTAATCACTTCTTTTACCCAACTCTGGATTAAATAGGTGTCTTTAGAATTGAACGTTGTTTGCTCCCATGAATTCCCGATTTGTGAAACGGCCATCTCACTAGCTATATCACCAGCTTGGTGGCCACCTAAACCATCACATAGAATAGCTAGCAAAACATTTTCCTGGTTAAAAAATGTTCCGGTATAATCTTGATTATCTTTTCTCTTTCCTCGATCTGTATGAATACTGTATTCCATAATCCACCTCTAATTATATAAGCTAAATCATCTAGTTTAGCTAATCATCTAATTTTTTATTTTTTGACTAATTTTGAAATGAAAAAACCATCTGTTTTATGTTGATGAGGGAAAATAGTAATCGTACCATCTTCATTTGGATTCATATCTGAATTTGGATATTCTACATCAACTAATGTAAACTCCGAATGTTTATCTAGAAAAGCGCGAATAACATCCTGATTTTCTAAATGAGTAATCGTACACGTTGAGTAAACTAACTCTCCATCACTTTTTAAACTTTTACTAACTTCTTCTAAAATTTCTAACTGAAGTTTTTGTAAAGATAGGATGTCTTCTTTCGTTTTTGTATATCGAATTTCAGGTCTGCGTCGCATTAAACCTAAACCTGAACATGGCGCATCAACCAAGACACGATCAAAGGAATTTTCAGGAAACTCATCTGTAATGTTTCGTGCATCTAGTTGTTTGGCCTCTACAACTGACTCTACATGCTGACGAATAGCATTCTCTTTAATCAAATCCACTTTGTGTTCATGCACATCTAAAGCGACTACCTTACCGCCTTCTTGAGCATCTAAATAATTAGTTGCAATATGCATTGTTTTCCCACCTGGGGCTGCACAAGCATCTAAAACTTGATGAGAAGGTTCTATATTAAGAGCCGGTGCAACTAACATGGAACTTTCATCTTGTACAGCTAAATAACCTTCTTTAAATAATCGAGTCTCCACTGGTACACCATTGGTTACGATAATACCAAAAGGAGATACTACACTTGGTGTAACTTGGTAACCTTCTCTTGTAAGTTCTTCCAAAGCTTTTTTACGTGAAATTTTCTTTAAATTCACACGCAAACTTAGACTTGGTCTTTCACTTAATGAAGCTGCTAATTTTTCCGTCTCATCTTCACCAATTTGTACAATAAATTCATCAACTAACCATAATGGTAAGCTATACTGAACCGATAAACGTTCTCTGAATGGCTCAATTGCAGTAACTTCTCTAACCCCTTCACGTTGAATGTTTCTTAAAACTCCGTTCACTAAGCCTACAATTCCACGATGTCCACGTTTACGAGCAATCTTACCTGCTTCATTAATAATCGCATGCTCAGGGATACGATCGAGGTATTCCAACTGATACAAAGAAACCCTTAATAATTGTATGACCCAGTTTTGTAGTTTCTTTTGTTTTTTTATGAACGGTTCTAATTGGTAGTCTAATGTCATTTTTCTTTGAATAACACCATAAACCAATTCTGTTAGTAAATTTGATTCTTCTTTTGAGAGCTCTTTATCATCAATTACTTTACGTAATAAGAGATTACTATAAGCTTTTTCGACCTCTATCTTTTCTAATATCTCCATCGCTAAATAGCGACTGCTTTGTTTAATACCTTTATTTTTTGACATGAACGTCACCTATCTCATCTTTAGTATAGTGTTCGTTACGGGTGTTCGATTAAGTTATAATTTACAACACTTCCATTATATTGATTTATTACTCTAAAATCAATTAAGCATAGAAGTTCCTTGAATATCTTCTCTTTTTCGATTCATTAATCTTTATTCTCATAGAATAGCGAAAAATCCAGACTTCTAGTTATGCTAAAAATCTGGATTTATTTAATCGTATTAGTTAAATAATGTTGCTTTTTCAATCTGTGTTCCTGCTAAGAAGTTTGCTACTGGCATTCTTTTCTTTCCGGATGGCTGAACTTCTATTAGAGATAGAACAGATCCTTCACCACATGCCACATACATTTCTTTCGTGTCAGCAAAAATAATCGTACCTGGTTCAGCTGACGTGTTATCTTCCACAACTTCAGCTGCCCAAATCTTGAATCGTTGGTCTTCTAAAATTGTATAAGCTCCAGGTGCTGGTCTTAATGCACGGATATGATTAAACACTTCACGAGCTGTCAGCGTCCAATCAATTTTTTCTTGCTCTTTTGAAATCATCGGCGAAAATGTTACTTCATCTTCATTTTGTACAATGGACTCATTTTCACCTGCGAATATTGCGGGCAACGTATCCATTAGCAAATCTCGACCTACTAAGCTAAGTTTTTCGAATAAGTTACCCGTATCATCCTCATCATTAATCGCTATTTCACGCTGCGAAATAATATTACCGGCATCCATCTCTTTTTCCATATACATAATCGTTACGCCCGTTTTCTCGTCACCATTTAATACTGCATAATGAATCGGTGCTGCACCACGATATTTTGGTAATAAAGAGGCATGTACGTTAATTGCACGATGTGTTGGGGCATTTAGTAACTTAGTCGGTACGTATTGACCATATGCAGCCGTAATGATTAAATCGATATCTAATGTCAATATTTCTTTCATTTCATCCGATCCAGATAACTTCTCTGGTTGGTACATCGTTAAGTTATGCTCCATCGCTAATTGTTTCACTGGTGGTGGCGTTATAATTTGTTTGCGTCCGACTTTACGGTCCGGTTGGGAAACGACTCCTACGATTTCAATTGTCTCTTCATCAATTAATGCTTGTAAAATAGGAACTGAAAAAGCAGGTGTCCCCATAAATATAACTTTTTTCATTCGTTCATTACTCCTTATCCATCTCTACAAGAACTGACTTGGTTCTGGGTCAATTCTTATCAGTAACCCTTTAGTTTGTTCTTTTTGAGTACTCATTAATAATTCGTGTAATCCTTCATTTAAACGTGCTTCATTTTTATATTTAATGATAAATTGGAAATGGTATTTATTATGAGTACGAGCTACCGACTTTGGAGTTGGCCCAAGGATAATCGCTTCGTCACTCAAGTATTCTTTTATAAACTGTGCAATCTCATGCATTTTTTTAGAAGCCGTCACTTCATTTTCATGACTCACTTGGATGCTTGTTAGAAAGTAATAGGGGCTATAATCGCTTAGATGACGGTATTTCATTTCATGAAAGTAAAACTTCTCATAATCATGTTCTTTCGCAAATTGAATCGCATAGTGTTCAGGATTAAATGATTGAACTACTACATCACCGCTTAAATCACCTCGACCTGCACGTCCACTAACTTGAGTTAACAGCTGAAACGTTTTTTCAGCTGAACGAAAATCAGGTAGACCCAAGGCAGTATCTGCATTCAAAACACCAACAAATGTGACATTCGCAAAGTCTAACCCTTTTGCAATCATCTGCGTTCCAAGTAATATATCCGCTTCTTTATTACCAAATGCCTGTAGAATTTTTTCATGCGATCCTTTTCGACGGGTTGTGTCTACATCCATTCGCAATATTTTGGCTTGTGGAAATAATTCTTCTAATTCTTTTTGAACTTTTTGGGTACCTGTTCCAAAGTAACGAATTCGGTTCCCTTTGCAACTGGCACAAGTATTCGGAATCCCTTCTTCGTGTCCGCAATAATGACATTTCATCGTTTTGGTATCCATATGCAAGGTTTGAGAAATATCACAGTTTGGGCATTTCAAAACAAAACCACAATCTCGACACATCACGAAAGATGAAAAGCCTCGACGGTTTAACATCAAAACAGATTGTTCACCTTTTTCGAGTCGATCTTGAACCGAATTGACCAGGCGTTTTGAAAAGAGGGTTGAGTTCCCTAAGCGCATCTCTTCACGCATATCAATCACTTCAACCTCTGGTAAAGGTCGTTTATTCACACGTTGTTTCAATTCAATCAATGTGTAGACACCCTTGGAAGCACGCGCACGTGATTCCAGAGATGGCGTTGCACTACCAAGGACGACTGGACAATTATGTTGCTCAGCACGCCATATCGCAACATCTCGTGCATGATAACGAGGCGATTCGGACTGTTTATACGTTGTCTCATGTTCCTCATCAATGACAATCAAACCTAATTTTTCAATCGGGGCAAAGACACTAGAACGTGCGCCAACGACTACCCTTGCTTCACCCTTCTCAATCTTACGCCATTCATCATACTTTTCACCATTTGAAAGACCACTATGCATAACAGCTACTTGATCACCAAACCGCCCTTTAAAACGATGGACCATCTGTGGTGTTAGAGCTATTTCAGGAACTAAAACGAGTGCTCCTTCGCCTTTGTCTAGAACTTTCTCAATGGATTGTAAGTAGATTTCTGTTTTCCCACTACCCGTTATTCCCTGGAGTAAGAACACTTCATTCTTTTCTTCTTGAATAGATGTGTAAATTTGGTCATAAGCGACTTGTTGTTCGTCGTTTAATTGTAGATTGGTTGTTGGTTCAATTTCTGAATTACGATAAGGATCTCTATAAACTTCAACTTCTTCAACGCGGCACCAACCTTTTTCTTCGCCACGATTCACAACAGCTGATGAGATGCCATGTTCTTTATTTAATGCGCTTGTTTCAACCACTTCATCTTCCGGTAAAGTCGCTAATATATTGATGAAATCAATTTGACGATGTGCATTTTGAGCGACTGTCTCAAGCTCTTCTTCAAGCTGTTCAATCGTCATGTTTCTCCTTACCACACGAACCGTTTTCTTAGTGACTTTATCATCCACAAGATAGTTCACGTCAACTTTACCTTCTTTTTTCAAGGCTAACATTTTATCCGTTAAATCACGATTTTCGACATCTTCCCAATCCAACCATTTTTTTCCTTTAAAAATATCGAACTGTTCAGATTCTGATAACTCACCCGTTACTTTTACGACTTTTTTATAGGTAGCGCGTAGTACAGCTGGTAACATCGTCTGATAACAACTAATTCGGAAGCTAAAAGTTGTATTAGCCATCCACTCACCTAAGTCAATTAACTCTTGATTTAAGACAGGTTCAAGATCCATCACGTTTGTAATTTCTTTTAACTCACCTTCAAAGATCTGATTATCTTTAATATCTGTAATAAATCCCTGAACTCGTCGGTTACCCATACCAAAAGGAACAATTACGCGCATACCGATTTCGATATCATTTTGAAATTTAGTCGGTATTCTAAATTCATATGGATTATTCGTTTGTAAAGTCGGAACATCCACGATTATTTCTGCAATTCTTTGCACGAGCTTCTTCCTCTCTACTGGTTATTATTTATTCAAATCCTCAATTACTTTACGGATTATAATATTGGCTACTTCAGACTTCGCTGTTAGTGGCACATCAATACGGTCGCCATCTGCTGTAAATAAGATGACTTGGTTTTCATCTGCATTGAAACCACGATCGCTACGCCCGACTTCGTTTGCTACAATAACATCTAAATTTTTCTCTTTCAGTTTTTTCTTTGCATACTTTTCTAAATGATCTGTCTCAGCAGCAAATCCAACTAAAAATTGTTCTTTCTTCTTATCACCCATTGTTTTTAGGATATCTGGGTTTTCAGTTAGTTCAATCGTAACAGGTCCTGAATCATCCATTTTTTTCATTTTAGAATCCGCTTCGTTAGCGACACGATAATCTGATACTGCTGCAGCCATAATCAAAACGTCTGTTTGATCAAACCGAGTGTCAATCTCATCAAATAACTCTAGTGCTGAATCGACACGCACTGTCTCTATACCACTTGGGGCTGGTAGTTCACTTGCAGTCACTAGCGTCACTTCTGCTCCTTCGTAATAAGCTGCTTCGGCTACAGCGTGTCCCATTTTACCTGAAGAATCATTGGTAATGTAGCGAACTGGATCAATGCGTTCTTTCGTACCACCGGCACTCACAAGAATTTTCTGACCTTTTAAAGGTAGGTCTTCAGTTCGAGATAAAATGAAATCACTCAACTCTTCAACAATACGTTCATTCTCAGGGAATCGACCTTTACCTTCATAACCTTCTGCTAGGAAACCATAGTCTGGTTCCACAAATTGGATATTCCGATTCTTTAATAATTTAATATTATTCTGTGTTGCTGGGTTCTCATACATATCTGTATTCATCGCTGGCACGACGAAAACTGGTGATTTTGTTGCTAGTAAAGCGGAAGTCACAAAGTTATCACCAATACCATGCGCCATTTTAGCAATCGTATTCGCTGTTGCTGGTGCAACAACTGATACATCAGCCCAATCCGAAATATTCACATGTGCGACAATCTCTGGATTCTTTTCATCGAATGTATCAACATAAACTTCCTGTCTACTTAAGATCTGAAATGTTAAAGGCGATACAAACTTTGTAGCAGATTCTGTCATCGCTACTTGAACATTTGCTCCTTTTTTAATGAAACTACGCATTAAGTCAACAACTTTATATACGGCAATTCCACCCGTTACATAAAGCGCAATGTTTTTATCTTTTAATAGCATATGCATCCGTCCTATCTATTTTCGTATATGTCTCTTCTATTCTAACAAAAACAGCACATGAATGCCGAATATTTCTCTAAGAGATGCATGCCACTCGGTAAACAGTTGGAAGCTACTATACAAAGAATGACTCGATAACATTCTAGGTCAAACGACATAAAAAGACAGCTTCTTAGTTAGAAACTGTCTTTTATTTATGTGCTAATAATTTTCTTTATAGAACTGTTCTGTCAACACTATCTGGATCAAGAACTAAGTCACCTGAAACGATTTCCTCTAAAGCTTTTCCAACGTGTGAAATGGATTTGTATTCATCTAATAATGGACGAATAACTTTTCCAGGCTCTTCTTCAAAGTCATGTGCACGTTTTGCAGCAATTGTAACCAATGAATATTTTGAATCCACTTTTTCTAGTAAACGGTCGATTGATGGATAAATTAACAATTACATCATCTCCTGAATAATTTTAGTAAATCTTTCAATGTTTCTTTCAACTTTTAAATGTTCACTCTCAATAATGCTACGGATTTTACGAGCTGCAGCATCTACGGAATCATTTTCTACTACATAGTCATAATACTGAATGAGCTGTAGCTCTTCTCTTGCTTTGTCCATTCTTTGATTGATGACATCTGGAAGATCTGTTCCTCTGTTTTCAATACGAGATTTTAGTTCGTCTAAGTTTGGCGGTGATAAGAAAATGAAAATACCTTCTGGCATTCTCTTCTTAACTTTTAAAGCACCCTGGACTTCTATTTCTAGAAATACATCGATACCTTTAGCCATTGTCTCCTTCACGTAATCAATAGGTGTACCATAGTAATTACCCACATAATTAGCGTGTTCAAGAAGCTTACCTTCTTTGATATATTGCTCAAACTGCTCTTTTGTTCTAAAAAAGTAGTCTTGCCCTTCTATCTCTCCAATGCGTTGTTTACGCGTTGTCATTGAAATAGAAAAATCAAAGTCGTTATTATAATGCTCAAAAAGGTGTTTGCGAACTGTCCCTTTTCCAACTCCTGATGGACCAGACAGAACAATTAGTAATCCTTGCTCCTCCATTAACATGTTCCCTTCTACTTCTATAAAAATAATTATAAATAATATATATAAAAACATCTTCTTTATATCATAACATACGTTATGCGGGAATGTACAGTGCTCTCAAAAACTTACAAACCATAAAAACGATATCATTCTTTAATAAAC
>DAIOTD010000016.1:0-23421 GCA_036752205.1 Atopostipes sp. | reverse complement strand
TGTACAAGTCTTCGTAGAATCCATTTTGACTAATGAGCTCATCATGTGTTCCACTTTCAATAATATTTCCTTCGTCCATAACAAGAATTAAATCAGCATTACGAATCGTTGATAGACGGTGAGCAATAACAAATGTTGTACTGCCTTCCATTAACATATCCATCGCTTCTTGAATCTTCACTTCAGTTCTTGTGTCAACCGAACTTGTTGCTTCATCAAGAATTAACATAGGTTTGTCTGCCAAGATTGCTCTAGCAATCGTTAACTGCTGTTTCTGCCCTGTAGATAAACTTACTTTCTCGTCAAGATACGTATCGTATCCTTTCGGTAAAGTCTGAACAAAATGATGAATACCAACCGCTTTACTTGCTTCTACCAAATCAGCTTCCGTAACCTTATCATTGTTATATACAAGGTTTTCGCGAATTGTACCTTCAAACACCCAAGTATCTTGCAATACCATCGTAAATTGTTCTCTTAAGGTATCTTTCGGTAAATCCTGAATGGATGTCCCATCAATAGTAATTACACCTGAATCAATTTCGTAAAAACGCATCAGTAAATTCACAATCGTCGTTTTCCCTGCTCCAGTATGGCCAACAATCGCTATCTTTTGTCCTGGTTTAGCAATTGCAGAGAAATCTTTAATGACGGGTTCTGGTGAATCTTCGTAGCTAAAGTTAACATGCTTAAATTCAACTTCACCTTTGATCGTATCAATTTGTAGCGTTTTGTTCGTTTCGTCTTCCATCTCATCTGCTTCTAACATATCAAACACTCGTTCACCAGCTGCTGCAGCGGATTGTAGTGCTTGGAATGACTGAGCAATTTGTGATAAAGGTTGTGTAAACAAGCGAACATATAAGATAAAGACCACAATGACACCAAATGGAATTGAGCCATTCAAAGCCAATGCAGCTCCAACCACACAGACAGCTAAATAACCTAAATTACCTACAAATGTCATAATTGGCATCATTAAACTAGATAATGCCTGAGCCTTGAAACCACTACTACGTAAGTCTTCATTCATTGTTGTAAAGTCATTACGGACTAAAGCTTCCGCATTATAAGACTTAACAATCATATGGCCTGAGTATGTCTCCTCGACTAGACCATTAACTGCACCTAGATGGTTCTGTTGTGCCACAAAGTATTTTTGTGAGCGACTCATAATTAATGTCATTAATAGTAAACCAATAGCTGAAGATGCTACTGCAGTAAAAGTAAGTGTTACGTTTGTAATAAGCATCATTATAAATGAACCAACCAACATCGTGATGGCTGAAATGAGGTTTTGAACACTCATGTTTAATGCTCTACCGATAGTATCCACATCGTTCGTTACACGCGATAACGTGTCCCCAACAGTCGTGTTACTAAAATAAGACATTGGGAGTTTATTAATCTTTGTAGAGATATCAGATCGTAAATCTTCAGAAATTCGTTGTGTTACACCAGCCATAATCCATCCTTGGATTAGGTTAAATAGTCCGCCCATTCCATAAAGGAAGACTAAAATTAAGCCGATGCTCATGATGGCATCCATGTCTAGTACGGCACCAATTCCTGCTTCGATGACATCTGTCATTCTACCCATTTGGTATGGTGCTAATACGTTTAGAATATTTCCACCGGCTGCAAGAAAGACCGATGCAAATAAAGCCATCCAGTACTTATTACTATATTTTATTAATTTTTTCCAATTATCTAAGAAGTTATCTGGTTTGTCATTTACTTCTGGTGTTTGTCTCATCGTAACTCCTCCTCTGACAATTGTGATTGTGCTATTTCTCGGTAAATATCATTATTGGCTAAGAGTTCTTCATGAGTCCCTTTGCCTGCTACTTTACCATCTTCAATAACAATGATTTGATCGACATCTTTAATCGTTCCAACTCTTTGAGCAACAATAATCTTGGTTGTGTCTTTCAATTTATTTTGAAGAGCTGATCGTAATTTACGATCTGTTTTAAAATCTAACGCAGAAAACGAATCGTCAAAGATTAAAATTTCTGGTCTTCTTGCAATCGCTCTTGCTATAGATATACGCTGTTTTTGACCACCTGAGAAATTCGTACCACTCTGAGACACTGAAGCCTCATATTGGTCATCTAATTTTTCAATAAATTCAGATGCTTGAGCAATATTGGCTACATGTTTCAATTCGCCTTCTTCTAATGCCAGTTTGTTATTCTCGCCATATTCGATATTCTCTTTAATATTTCCCGAGAATAAAATGGCTGTTTGAGATACAAAGCCAATAATATTATTCAATGCTTCTTTGGTATAATCTTTCACGTTTCGACCATTTACAAGTAAATCACCTGAAGTAACATCAAAAAATCTAGGGATTAAGTGAATGAGTGTACTCTTACCGGAACCTGTGGCACCGATAATAGCCAGCGTCTGACCTTTTTCGACTTTAAATGTAATATCTTCAAGAATATTTTTCTCTGCTCCAGGATATTTAAAATCTACATGACGGAATTCAACTTCCCCTCGTACTTCTTTCATTCCCTCCGTATGTGTCCCTGGGATAATATTAGATTTCGTATTTAAAACATCATTAATACGATCACCTGAAACCTTCGCTTGTGGAAACACAGAAAATACAACAATTAACATTAACAAGGACATAATTACCTGCATTGCATATGTAGAGAATGAAATCATTTCCGAGAAAATAACTTCTTGTATGTTAATCCCTGCATTCTGAATCAAGAAAGCACCAATCCAGTATATAGATAGTGTCAATGCATTCATAATGATGAAAATAGCAGGATGCATGATCGCCATCACTCGGTTAACAAAAATATTTGTATCTGTAAAATCTGCATTCGCGACTTCAAACTTTTCCGTTTGGTATGCCTCAGCGTTGTAAGCACGAATTACATTTATACCCGTTAAATTCTCACGTGTAACTAAGTTTAATCGATCTGTTAATTTCTGGCGCATTTTAAACTTAGGTATGACAATCATCATAGATAATGCAATGATTACTATCATTAAGACGGCAGCAACAATAGTCGAAAATGTCCACGCCCATTGTTTATTCGAAATTTTAAAAATAGCCCAAGTAGCCATAATCGGTGAACGGATAATCATTTGAAGACCCATTACTAAAAATGTTTGAATTTGTGTAATATCATTCGTCGATCGTGTAATCAAACTCGCTCTTGAGAAGTTGCTCGTATCTTCCATAGATAAAGATAAAACCTTATTAAAAATTAAGTCTCGCAAGGTGGCACTAAAGTTTGTCGATATATTGGCAATTAAAATAGCTACCGCTATCGACAGGCCCAAACTTCCTAAAGCAGCTAGAACCATCTTTAATCCAATGCCGAGTATCTGACTTAATTCATTACCAGGTCTAATAACTAGAAGTGTTATTTCTTCCATATATTCAGGTAATTTTAGCTCTAAGCCAACCTGACCAAGTATAAATACGACACAAAGCAATATAAAAAGCTTGTCACGTTTTGTTAAATTTTTGAATAATTTAAACATATTTTCCTCCCTCTTACAAATCCATTCGTTAAGTAAAAAACATCTCTTAGACAAAGTGGATTTATGGTAACATCACCTTATATCATAAGCCTATTTAGTTCGTTAATCAACGAAAAAAAAGAGACTAATATTAGTCTCTTTTTTTCATTATTTTTTGAGTTGTGCAGATAGACCGAAGAAAACATAATAAAATGTATGTTTTGTTGGTCTCACACTTATTTTATACTGATTAATTGTCTTTTCTAATTGCTTTTGAAATAACGGGTAACTTAACGTTATGTTGCCACCTATAAAAATTTCACTAAGCGGATGTTCTTCAAGAATTGGAGTTAAAGTCTCACCTAAAGCAACACCAAACTTTTTATAAGTATTTATAGCCTGTATATTACCCTTTAAAGCTAATTCAGCAATCTCTTTTGCAGTCAGATTTTCTTTTTTTAAGCCTTCTTTACGACTAATATTCATTATTTTTTTACTTGATATATCCTTAACGGTTTGATTTGATACGTTAGGATTAATCAGTCCGTTATTCATTAAAGTGACACTAAGTTCAGTTCCAATAATCACATATAATACATCTTGATCTTTATCCTTCTCTTTTCGCAGAATATGCTCCCCAATTGCAAACAATTGAGACTCTTTATCGATATACAATCGACAAGTCTCACTAATCTTTGCATTTATGGTTGGGTCTTTATGAAGAAGTCTATTCAGTTTCTCTTCATCTATACTTCGTTTATCGTCATCCAAAAACATTGAATCAGGTAAAGAAAAGCCAATGTTTTGGATTAAAAAGTTAGGATGTAATATTGAATTGATATTAAACTTAATTATCTTAACAAGATTAGAAAGTATTTCTTCCTTTGATTGATCTAATTTTGATGAAAAGATTGAGAAACTATCAGGTAATATATTTCCTTCTTGATCCACTAGAGCACATCTTACAAACGTCTGGCCAACATCCAAAACAATGTTATAATGCTCCGTCAAAATGATGCCCTCTTTCTATTTGTTAATTTTTCGAGTTGCCTTCATAATAGACATATTTAGTACTAATACGCATAGCAATCAAGGTTAAAACGAGTGTAATAACCATGAGTATCCAGCCCATCGCCGATGCATAACCAAATTGTAAATCGGCAAAAGCTTTATTATAAAGATAATAAGCGTAATACAACGTAGAGTTATTCGGACCTCCACCGGTCATGATATAAGCTTCCGCAAATACTTGGAATGCACCAATTGCTCCAGTAATCATATTAAAAAAGATTGTTGGTGATAGTAACGGAATGGTTACGTGCCAGAACCTTCTGAAAGCACCTGCCCCATCAATCGTGGCCGCATCATATAGTGTTTGTGGTATACCCTGTAGGCCGGCAAGATAAATCATCATCGTTCCACCTACTGACCATGTGTTCATTAATACAATAGACGGTTTTGACCATGCACTATCGGTTAACCAACCTGGTCCATTAACACCAAAATTCATTAGAAAACTATTGATTAATCCAAAGTTGGGATCCAAAATCCATTGCCATAAAAGTGTTACCGCAACACCTGATACAACGGTTGGTAGTAAGAAAGTTGTTCTAAATAACTTCAATCCTTTTAATTGATGGTTATTCAGTAATAAAGCCAATGACACTCCTACTACAGTATTTACAGGGATGCTAAGTGATACATGGTAAAGTGTGTTTCCTAAACTTTTATAAAATAAACTATCATTAAATAAATTACGATAGTTTTGAAGTCCTACAAACTGTATATTGTTCACATTAAATAAATTGTAATTCGTAAAACTAATATATAATGCAAACAAGATTGGGATTCCTAAAAAGAATATTAGATTGATCAGTGCTGGTAAGAAAAACAGATAACCCGTAATAGCTTCTTTTTGTTTTTTGTTTAATTTTTTAGTCATCGTATTCCTCCATTTAGAAGAAAATTCAATGCCTATCCGATGATAAGCATTGAATTATTATCTTCTTATATAAGGATTCAATCCTTAATTATTGATTAACTGCTTGTTCGGCTTGGTTTTGAGCTTCTTGCATAGCTTCTTCAACTGGCACACCATCAGATAAAACAGCTTCTTGAACGGTTACTAATGTACCGTTCCAGTTCGGATGCTCTGGGATAAACTCGATGAAACGTGCATGTTCCATTTGAGCTACAATTGCTGCCCAGTTTTCATCTTCCATAAACTCGTCAGCTTCTGCTGCTAATCTATTAGACGATAGGCTTCCTGTTTCTTCAACAAAACGCTTTTGCACGTCTTCACTTGTAATATATTTTAAGAATTCCCATGATGCACGAGCTTTAAGTGAATCGTCGTTATCAATGATTTCATAGTTGAAACCAGCTGAATACGTTACAGGTTCAGCTTCATAAGGTAGAGTTGCAATACCGTAGTTCATATCAGGATTTTCACGAATAATTGAACGAGTTAAGTTACCTACATCCATTACCATTGATAAACGGCCTTCAATAAATGGACCGTGATCCATCACACCTGCTTCAGAACGGAAAGCTGACATCGCTTCAACACCGTAGAAGTCTTGGAAGTGTTTAATAAACTCAACAGCTTCTAAGTTTTCTGGTTCCATGAATGTTGGGTTCATGTCGTCATCCCAGAAATCTCCACCGTTTGTCCAAGCTAAAGTATGAACTTGAATATTACTCAACCACATATCCGGTGTGAATCCCATTTGTTGGATACTACCATCGTCATTTCTCTTTGTTAAAATTTCAGTGAATTCTTTTAACTCATCCCAGTTTGCTGGAGGTGTATCAGGGTCTAATCCAGCTTCTTCAAAGTGATCCTTGTTCCAATATAATACTCGAACGTCTGTATCGTTAGCAATTCCATAGTAATCGTCTTCGTATTCCATAGCGTCCATTAATACTGGGTAGTATACACTCGTATCAAAATCATCCGCTTCAATAAATTGATTTAGAGGAATAATTGTACCGTTCATAGCACGTGAAACGACTGTAGATGAATCATTCATCGCTAAGTCAGGGGCTACGTTACCTGCTATTGCAGTATTTAGTTTTGTCCAATAGTCAAAGAAGTTTGTCCCTAAGTGGTTTACCTTAATATGCGGATTGTCTTCTTCAAATTGAGCAATAACTTCTGGTAAAACTTCATCTGCCATTACACCGTCTGTATACATATGCCAAAAATCAATTTCAACATCTTCCGTGATTTCTGTTACAGCATCGCCTGATGCATTGTTATCATTTGTGTCATCGTCATTCCCACAAGCTGCTGCTAAAAGTGAAACAGATGCTAAAGCCAACATTAATTTAGATTTCTTATTTTTAAACATAATTTCCTCCAATATTTTTTCACATTTTGAATATCTTTTATCCTTTAACGCCTGAAACAGATGCACCTCTTACAAAGTACTTCTGGAAAGATAGAAACAATACAATCGATGGAATAGCTACTAGTAATGACGCAGCCATTAATACATGCCATCTTGTTCCGTACTGTTGTTGGAAATTTCTTAATCCTAACTGAAGTGTAAATAATTTGGGATCATGTAAATAAATTAACGGTCCCATAAAATCGTTCCAACTAAACATAAATAAAAAGATTGCAGTCGTTGCCATAGCTGGTTTTGTTAATGGTAGATAGATTCTACGCCATATTACAAAATCATTTGCACCATCTATTCTCGCTGCTTCACTCAATTCATGTGGTATTGATAAGTAGAATTGTCTAAACAGAAAGATAAAGAATGGACTCCCTAAAAAACTAGGAACGATAAATGGTAAATAGGTATTTATCCACCCTAGCTCGGAATACATGATAAATAATGGAATCATTGTAATTTGTGATGGAACCATCATTGTCGCAAGCATTAATAAAAACCATTTGTCTTTACCCGGCCACTTTAACTTTGCAAAGCCATAAGCAACATATGCCGATGATAAGACTCCTCCTATAATCGATGCAGTCGTAATAAAAATACTATTAGCAGCATATCTTACGAAAGGAAAAGAATTTATTGCGTCAAGATAGTTTGACCACTCTAACTTCTCAGGTATCCATTGCGGTGGAATACTAAAAATCTCACCAGAAGACTTTAAAGAGGTAGAGACCATCCAAAAAAGTGGCATCATAAATAAAATAGCAAAAAACACTAGTAGTATATAAAATAGTCCATTAATTGCTGGATGCTTTCGATACAAAATAAACATACCTCCAATTCAATTAAAATGTTGTTGTCTGTACAACTATAACGAATTCAACATAATATGTCTTTAAGTCCATGTGCCATCCTTTTGTAATATTCTGCCATTGTTTGTGTTAATATATTTATTGTAGAAGTATTTTGCAAAACATTTCTGTATAACCACTATATCTCAAGCTGAAACGAGGCGATATTATGAAATGGGAAGAAGACTTTATACTTGGTACGAAGTATTTAAATAAAAATCTAATAGAGGTTACAAAAGATGGTGTATCAATCACTATGCACGACTGGGGTGCAAGTGAACATTATTCTATTAATAAAGAAATACAACACGATTATTATCGAGTGTTTTATATTTTAGACGGTAAAGGCTTATATCAAGAAGGTAAAAGAAGAAAGACTATTCAAAAAGGTGCTTTAATTTTGATACCGCCTGACACTCCTTATCAATTTGAGAGCCAAATCGATTTAGAAGGAATCGATGTGAGTTTTTCATTAAATATGACATCCCACCCCTTTATTCAAAAATTATTTAATGGGGTTAAAAGAGACCAGCTTTTCGTTCTTCCCGATCGAAATCGAACGGCCGCTATACTCTTGTGGGTATCGATTTTAAAACTAGGATCCTCGGATAACACTATTTATTTGAAAAATAATATTGACAGCTTAGCCATTACGCTTTTTTGGAGCATCCTTAAGGATTTTGAAAAAGAGATTCTTTCTCGTAATACAAAGCAGGTTGAATCTTCGACATCTAACCTGGTCTACCAGGCGAAATTATTTATTATAGACAACTTATCCAAATCAATGACACTTAAAGATATAGCTGACCATTTACATATTTCAGAACGGCATTTATCTCGGCTTTTTAATCAAGAACTAGGACAATCTTTTACAACGTTTATTCGTAAAGAAAGAATACGCAAAGCTGGCATATTATTATCCGATTCTAATATTCCAATTAAAGATATAGCTGAACAAACCGGCTTTTCTAGCGTCCATTATTTTACGAATGTCTTTTCAAGTGAAATGGATATGCCACCTGGTCAGTTTAGAGAAAGATTTAGACATCAAAATTTAATTCAAAATTAAAGGAGTTCTTATGGAAAAAGTTACGAGTGCTTTAACAGTTATTTCAGAATGGGTAATGAACCTATTTCTCCTACATCTCTATTGGATAGGAGGCACCCTATTAGGTGGGGTCGTCTTCGGGATTGTACCCGCTACTATCGCTCTATTGTCTACTATCCGACAGTTAGTTTTAAAAAGAGACATGATCGATCTTTTTAAGTATTACAAAAGAGAATATTTTTTTCATTTTAAACATAGTCGAATAATTGATTTAATGTATCTATTTATCTTTTTTGCGTTATATAGCTATAGTCAGTTTATTCGTTTTACAGTCGATTCATGGTTAGCCTATACACATATCTTTTTATACACAATTATCATATTATTCGTATTATTCGCAATTTATTTAATACCCGTCTATATTCATTATAAAATGGAAAAGAGAGAATTAATTAAAAATACGTTTATACTTATGATTACAAACATGAAATGGAATCTACCAATGTCCTTATCTATTCTAGCAGTTGTCTTACTTCAAATTAATTTTTCAGTCATTCTTTTATTTTTTGGGGTTACCTTAATCGCATTTACGACAATTCTTTATTGTCTGAAATGTTTTGAGGAATTTGAACTGAAGCAAATCAATTTATGACTTTGTGTTCCTGTGTTATTCTATAATTAGACTAACATTTAAAGGAGTGTTCTATATGTCAAACAATTATTTAAAAGACCCTAGAAAGCTTTTTCACGAAGGTGGTTTCCCTGAACAAGACCAAGATACTCCCGCTATCCAAAATAAGATGTCCCCTTCTCCTGATTGTGGTGAAACATCCTATAAAGGCCAAAATCGATTAGAAGGTCGAAACGCTTTAGTAACAGGTGGAGATTCTGGTATTGGGCGAGCAGCAGCCATCGCATATGCTCGTGAAGGAGCGAATGTAGCTATTCAATACTTACCTGGTGAAGAAGAAGATGCAAATCAGGTAAAGAAAATTATAGAAGATGAAGGACACAAAGCCTTACTTCTACCTTATGACTTGAGAGAAGATAATGCAGCGACTGAAATTGTTGAGAAAACAGTTACAGAGTTTGGTGGACTAGATATTCTTGTATTAAATGCTGCTCAACAAATTGCGCATACTAGTTTAAGTGATCTACCCATGGAACAAGTACACGACACGTTTAAAGTTAATATCATCAGTATGTTTGAATCTGTCAAAGCAGCCGAGAAACACTTAGAACCTGGTAGTGCTATTATCACGACGACATCTGTTCAGTCGTTTGATCCGAGTATACCTCTGATTGATTATGCAGCGACAAATGGTGCGATTTCAAACTTTACCGTCACACTTTCGAAATATTTTGCGGACAAAGGTGTACGCGTAAATGGTGTAGCCCCAGGCCCTATATGGACTCCGCTTCAACTTGATCAAGGTCAGCCTGATGGTGCGATTCCTGAATTTGGACAAGACAGTCCTCTAGGTCGAGCTGGACAACCTGTAGAATTGGCTCCTGTATATGTATTACTCGCTTCAAATGAAGCAAGTTATATCACGGGACAAATATATGGTGTTACCGGTGGACAATCAATCAACTTATAAAGTAAAATATAAATTAAGTAAAAGCCGGATGTTTTATCCGGCTTTTTTTGAAACATAAAGCATGAATGCTTTGAGAAGAGTGATCAAATGAAGATTATAACAACAATATTAAAATGGTTCACCCGACTACTATTCATCCTCATTATTGGTATCGGTTTTGGCTTTGCTTTAAATTACTTCAATCCAAACAATATAACTATAGAGAACAGTGAAGAAACAATCTCTAAAGAATCAACTGATATAAAGGATGATTTAAAGCCCAATATTGTAGACTTAATGAAGCCACCCCCTACTTCAGTTGATGAAACACTGATTGAAGAACTCATTTTTCAATCCGTTAATGAACTACGTGCAAAACTAAGCATTAATCCGGTCACAAGAAATGAGAGTTTGCGTTTGGCGGCAACCGTTCGGGCTATCGAAACGGAGGAGTCTTTTTCTCATACTAGACCAGATGGTACAGAACCGTTCACTGTTTTGGAGGAACCAGAAACCTTATACATCTATTCTATGGTTGGTGAGAACCTTGCAATGGCGACTTTTTTCAAAGACGAAAGACATATGTCCCATTTAATTTTTGAAGGTTGGGTTGATAGTGAGGACCATTACGAAACGATGATTAATCCTGAATTCGATGAAATCGGTATAGGGATTCACTATGACGGTGAGATACTATATGCCACACAATTCTTTGGAAAACCAAGGTAGTAAAAAAGCCAAGTCCCTAACTAAATGGGCTTGGCTTTTACTTTATTTTAAAGTAATTTACTAACTCTGTGAAAGAATCTTTCAGTTCTATTTCACAAACGTTTTGACTATATTGTTCCAGTAATTGAATAACGACAAAGTAATCTGTCCTGAAACCTAGATCCTCTTGGATATATTTGGCTTCTTTTTTTATTTTTCGTCTTATTTTATTGGGTAGAACACTCTTGAAACCTACCGCTGCATAACGTACTTTTTTAGCATCCTTTCGGAGTTCATGAACATTATCATAATCAGTTTTAGTAGCTTTTTTATACTTCTTTTTTAAATTCTTTGCTTTCTTATTAAATCGGTGTACAACGAAATTTTCGAGACGAATGTATTTGTTCGTATCTAGATGGAAGACCAATTCAGCTAATGTCTGTTGTATTTTTGTGAAAGTCAAATCAAATGACGATATTATACGATTACTTCCTACCCTATCTGCTTCTTTCAATCTTTCTTTCTCTAGATACCCAAAAAGGTCAGCATAATTAGAAAGAAGTTCCCCTTCTTTAATAGCAGTCTCTTCAAGTACCTCTATTAAAGTGTCTAAATCTCTTTTTTTACTTAACTCTAAACCAATTGCTTTCAGTTCAGAATTTACGTATTGATAGATATCTATGTTTAATACCGGCTTTAAAAAGGAAAGAAGTGCTCTTAATTTTCTTAGTTCAACACGCAATCGATGCACATGATTCGTCGAGTACGGATTATTCTTAAAGTTTTGATAACTCGATTCTATGATATTAAACCTTAAGTTTATGGCATCTCTTATTTTTTTCTCTGTTTTAGCATTTTTACTCATTCGATTCACCCCATTTTCCACGATTCAATTTATTTTAGCATTTCATTTAAAAAGGATGACTAGCCTCTCAACATATAATCACGATCAAATTCGATATGCATTGGAAACTTCTGATTCAACTGATTATTTATATCTCTAGTTATTCGATCTTTTAATTCATCATCTGTTAAAGGGCAAGAATCTGGTACCACGACATCAAAAAACAACATGCGTTTCTCGCCTAACTTATCCACTCTAAAATCATGAAAATGGAAGTTCTTATCGTAAGATTTTAATGTGTGTTTTATAACTCGATAAATACTGTTTTGTTCATCATCATGTAATGCGACGGGATCTAGATGACAGACTAATTTAATGTTAAATTCTTTCTTAAATTGATACTCGATGTTATCAATGATTCGATGGGCGGTGAATAAGTCGAGTCTAGAATCCATTTCAATATCGACTGTAGCAAACGCTTTATGTGGTCCATATTTGTGTAAGATTAAATCATGATACCCAACGATAGAAGCAAACGAGTCTAATATCTTCTGCATATTATCAATCAACTCTGGGTTAGGTCTCTTGCCTAGAAGATCATTGGATGATTCTATAATTGAAGTCATTCCACCATATATAATGATTAGTGCTACAAAAGCCCCGATATAACCATCAATATAAATACCGAAATTTACCTCGAGTAAATAGGATGAAATAATAACCGCATTGATTAAGGTATCAAACAGACTGTCTTTCATTAACGCATTTAAAACACCTGATTGAGTCGATAACTTTTTATTTTTACGATAATAGTAAACACCTAAAAACATTTTTAAAAGCATCGAAATGATTAATAAGATGATAACTAGTGATGAAGAATAAACAGTCGTTGGGTTCAATATTTTTTCAATCGAAGTTTTTAAGAATTGCAAGCCCACAATTAGAATAATAATTGCTGTAAACAGACCACTTATATACTCTGCTCGTTCATGTCCATATGGGTGTTCTCGGTCAGCAGGTTTTTGAGCGATGTAAAAACCACCAATAGTTAGTATAGCCGCTGTGCCATCTCCTAAACTATTCATTGCATCCGCTAAAATAGAAACACTGTTTGCCATAATACCTGCTGTTAATTTCAAAATTACTAAAATTATATTCACAATCAAGCCTACAACACCTGTGATAATGCCTTCTTTGGCTCGAAGATTCTGATCAGATACATTCATCTTAAATAACCTCATTATTTTTTTATATACACATTATCTTAACATATTTATAGGATTATATGAAAAAAACCTGCAAACAAAATTTCTGTTCACAGGTTATATTTAAAATAAATTTTAGTGCATACCACTAGTGTTAGCAATCGCTTCGCTGATAGGCGTTTCACCATTGTTGATAGTATAAATCTTATTGATAGATTTTTCAGAATCTACACACGTTGCTAAAACTTCTGCAACATCATCTACTGAAGTACCAATAGCTTTCATATTATTTAACTCGATTTTTCCTGTGCCTGGAGTATTCTGAATGATATCCGGTTCAATAATCGTAAATTGTAAGTCTTTATCACGCATAATATGTGAGTTTGCAAAGTATTTAGCGATATAAAAATCATAACTCTTCTCTACTGCACCTTTAATGTCTTCTCGTGTCCATAATTCTGGGTACATCGCCCACTTAGCACTCAACAGAATATAACGTGAAACATCTGCTAATTTAGCTGCTTCAGCTGTTTTAACAACACCGAATGCATCAATTCTTAACATGTCCGATTCAGCTGTAGAGCCTGCTGCAAATATAACTGCGTCGTGACCCTGTATAGATTTAGCTAAGTAACTTGCGCTGTCCATTAAGTCAAATTTCACAGCGGTAACGTTGTCTGATTCAGTAATAGCATCAATTCTAATATCGGCTGCTGAGACAGTATGCCCATTTTCTACTAGTTTCTTAACGGTAGCTTGACCTACTCGACCAGCTGCACCTACTACAAATATCTTCATACAATCACCCTTCTTAATTGATTTATGACCATTGTTCTTAAGTCCATTATATACGTAATCTGTTCAGATTAACAATAAAGTGATATAACACTGTAGTTTTCTTTATATTCATTCATAAATTAACCGTTCATTTTACTGATGTTATCTAAATCATGTAATAAGTTTTGATACCCCATGTTTCCACCCGTTAAGTTAGTAACATTTTCAAAACCTCTGTTTAGTAACATTCTTTGTGCTGTATAACTCGTACGCCCTGAATTACAGTATACAACTGTTCGTGCTTCAGAATCTAACTCTTTAATTCGTCCTCTTAATTCCTTTAATGGAATATTAATCGCATTATTTATGTGATTTTTGTTAAAAGTATTTTCATCTCGAACATCGATTATCGTGATTTCATCACTGTCTTCTATACAACGGTGTAACTCTTTGGCCGTAATAAGCGGTGAATTCTGTATAGCATTTGTTAAAGCCATTCCCGTATACATAACTGGATCTTTAGGTGTCGATACCGGCGGCGTGAAGGCTAAGTCAATATCGAATAAATCTGAAGCCTTCATATTTGCTGTCATAGCCGTTGCAAATACATCAATTCTTCTTTCCACACCCTCTGGACCTATAATTTGGAATCCTAAGAGACGTTCAGTCTCTGGATGCGCAATGGCTTTTATAATCATATCTTTACCACCCATAAAGCTTAAGTGGTCAGATTGAACAGATGTTAAAACAATCGGCTCAAAACCATCTTTACGAGCTAATGTTTCAGTCATTCCTGTTCCGGCAATCGTATGACCGAATAGGCGAACAACAGATGTGCCTAAAATACCTTTAAATGTTAGGTCGCCACCTGTAATCACATCTCCAGCTACTCGTCCCATTTTTGCAGCCGTAGTGGCTAATGGTAAGTAGATTGGTTTTTTTGTAATAGCATGATACGCTTCAGCTACATCACCGACAGCGTATACGTCTTTT
The DNA here is from genome assembly GCA_036752205.1 of Atopostipes sp. Classification (GTDB taxonomy): domain Bacteria; phylum Bacillota; class Bacilli; order Lactobacillales; family Carnobacteriaceae_A; genus Atopostipes. The sequence continues at coordinate 8,528 of DAIOTD010000016.1, read as the reverse complement.
AAATTTGTTTGCATTTTTTCGTTCACTTTTATAGCTCTAGTATCGCCAATTTCTACACCAATCGATTCTGCTAATTCCGTATTTGGTTTAACACCCGTCGATAAAATGAACATATCTGCTTCATAAACATGATTTAATGATGTCGTTACACTTTCTAGACAGTCACCATCGCTTTGAAGCTCAACAACACCTTCATTACCATGGAATGTTACGCCATTTTCTTCTAAAATATCGGCAATGTAAGTCGACATATCATTATCTAATTGAGCCATCGGATATTTTAAGAAGTCTACTGTCCGTACTTTAATTCCTGCTTTAGTGAGCTGTTCTGAAACCCCTAATCCTATATAACCAGCACCGATAACAATGGCCGTTTTAGGATTCTCTTTTTTAATATAGTCTTCTAATCTTCGACCTAACTGTACCGTTTTAATACGGAACATATTATCAAATGATTTATCTCTAAATACTGGAGGCGTTCCAAAAACTGTACCATTTGCAAAGACTAATGTATCATAAGAGTCTTCGAATTCATCTTGCGTTTCAAGATTTTTAACCGTTACGCTTTTTTTATCATGATCGATTTTAACCACTTCGTGCTGTGTTTTAACATCGATATTGTAAATATCTTTAAACCACTTTGCATCATATGGGACTAATTCGTCCATACTCTCTACTTGTCCACCAACTGCGTAGTGAGTAGCAAAACCTGCATGAGCTACGTCTACATCTCTATCGTATATTACGATTTCAGCTTCTTCAGAATTTCTTCTCGCTCGTACAGCAGCGTTTGTACCTGCTGCAACTCCGCCAATAATCACAATTTTCATCTTCAATTCCTCATTTTCTAATTAATCGTTCTACCCGAAGGCGAATCAATTATACTCCTGAATACAGTTTTCGTCTATGAAAACGATTAAAAATAACAATTAATCGATTATAGGTAACCAACCCGGTCTACTCTTTATATATTCCCACATCGTATCAGGGATCATTAAATCTTCATTGTCCTTATAACTCAGTACTTTTCGGATAGAATCTTGTTCACCATTTCTTACTTTTGCAACCCAATCTGGATCGGTTATAAGCTGACGACCTACCGCTACTAATGGAACACCCGTTTCTTCCATTGCATCTATTGCATCATCAGGCGTGATAACATTTCCAACACCGATAATTGGCGTATGCGAACCTATTTCATCTTGGATTGTTTTTAATACTGAGTCTTTATTTAGTCTATCTCTTATCGACCCACCTAAAATATTACCTAAAGAAACATGAAAATAATCGAGACTGTAAACCTTTAATTCATTCATCAAAGCTAAAGTATCATCTAATGTGATACCAGGTTCTTCAATTTCCTCTGGTGAAATACGATAACCGAAAATAAAAGGTTTTTTTGCATATTTTTCAATCGTGTGTTTAACGGCATTAACAACTTCAATCGGAAAATGCATTCTTTTTTCTAAACTACCACCCCAGTAATCTTCACGACGATTTGAATGAGGTGAGAAGAACTGTTGGATTAAGTACGTATTGGCGCCATGTACCTCCACCCCATCAAAACCAGCTTGTATAGCTCGTCTAGTCGCTTCTGCAAACTCATTGATAAATTGCTCCACTTCTTCTGATGTCAATTCTCTAGGTGTCTCAGCACCTTCCCTCATTGGCGGGACAGCACTCGCACTAACTGGTTGCTGGCCATTAAAATGTTTGGAAGAACCCATTCGTCCAACATGAAAGATTTGCAGTATCGCTTTTGACCCTTTATCTTGTATTCGTTTGGCTAGTATCGACAAGCTCTCTATCGTTAAATCAGAAGAAATACTTGGGGAAGCTGCAAATTTTCCGTCGTCACGGATATGCGCACAAGCAGTGATAACAGCTCCTACGTCACCTGAACGACGGGCGTAATATAAGATTTCATCCGTTGTTAACATCCCATTTTTCAAACTAGAGTTCGTTGTCATTGGTGCCATTAAAAGTCGATTTTGAATCGAGACTCCTGATTTAAAGGTAAACGGTTCAAATAATTGTTCGTATGCTTTCTTCATAGTGATTTCCTTTCTTTTATAAGTCTTTTTCAAGCCAAATATTCATTAAGTTGTGTTCACTCCCACTCAATGGTTTATCTCGATTAGCGAAGCCAAAATGATGATAGATCTCATTAGCCGTTCCTAAAGTATCGATTGTTTCTATATACAATTTCTTATAGCCTTTCTTTTTAGCAAATTCTTCGGCTCTATTATATAATTTTCGCCCATATCCCAAACCTTGTACATCTTTTGATAGATAATACTTTTGAACTTCTGCTACATCTTCGTAGTTACTAAATTGGCTAATCCCTATGCCTCCAAATATCTTGTCGTCTTTTACCAATACCCAATATTCAGCTTTAGGATGTTTTTTATAATATTCGTACAATTCACTCAGATACGGATCAAAATAAGCAGTACCCGGCTTATCTAAATCATAGGATTCTAAAATGCCTTGTATTAACTTATAGACACCCTCATTGTCTTTTGATTCGATGGGTCGTATCTTAAAATCATCATTAACCAATCTAATCACTCCAATACTGTTTTAATAAACTAAGTTTATCATGAAACTAAAAAATCTAAATGTATTAGGTACTACTCCTGAAAAAGTAAATAGACACAATGAAAGCAAACGCTCACTGTGTCTATCTTTTACTCATTTAGTTTTGGTAATCTAGCCTCTATCTCATCTCGCTTACTCTCATAATGTTCTGGCAACATTAACTGACTTCCAAGCTTTTCAAAAGGCTCATCGACTGTAAATCCCGGTCCTTCAGTAGCCATTTCATAGATGATATGACCTGGATCTCGAAAGTATGCCGATTGGAAATATTTACGATCTTTTATATCGGTTACCTTTACTTTATTGTCAAAATATTCTTTTGTGTTTTCTAAGCTTTCTTTATTTGGCACTGACCAAGCAATATGATGAACCGTTCCAATACCAAGTCGACCACGAGCTGTCATTTCACGATGAATGAGAATACGGTGCTTTTCTGCTCCTGCCATCTCTAAATGGTAATAGTTTTTATCTACATCCAAAAGTGTTAATCCCATATCATGTCTTAATAAGTTCAGTGTCTCATCTGGCTTTTCTGAAAGAAGTTCTATTCCAAAGAACCCTAAGATATCCTTATCTTCCTTTATAACATCCGTTTCAACTAAAGCGAGTGATAATCCATCTGAATCCGCAAAAAATAAAGCTGGTGCTTGAAAGGAATAATCTTCTTTAAAATCGATAGCTGAATCGTTTAAATAAATCATCCATTCTTGTAGAGAACCTTTAGGTACCGAGAAGACAATTCTTCTTACCTGCCCTGCTCCTACTCTTCCTTTAATTTTTTTCTCTAAAGGGAAGAAAGTGATAATAGTCCCTACATCCGCTTGTTTATTCGCAAAATATAAATGATACGTTCCATTGTCTTCAAAATTCACCGTTTTTTTAACTAAGCGTAGACCGAGAATATCGCGATAAAATCGTAAGGTTGCATTCGCATCCGCTACTGTCGCAGATACATGATGAATTCTTTGAATAGGTTCCATAGACGATTAAACTCCTTTTACACAAAATTACTTGGTCACTGTTGTATCAAATGGCTTGATTAACTGTTCAATTTCATCTCTATTACCTGCAAATTTACCAGGTAATGCTAATGACTCACCTAATGTTTCATATGGCTCATCTACAGTAAATCCAGGCTCATCCGAAGAAAGTTCAAACAACACACGATTAATTCGGACATATAAAGCCCCAAAGTAATAGCGATCGATATAACCTGAGTGGTGGAATTTGTTCTTCTCATATAATTCTTCCCAAGCTTTTAAAGCTTCGTGGCTATCTACTCTTAACGCAATATGATGAACTTCTCCAATCCCTTCTTTAGCTAAAGGACTCTCTTTATCTTCACGCACAATCAGTTGTGCACCATTTCCACCTTCGCCTACTTCAAGTAAAACAGCGTCTTTTTCTTCTGCAATTTGCTCGAAACCGTATAAATCCATAACAGCATCTTTAAATTTTTCAATGTAACGAACTGTTATTTCAACAGGACCTAATCCATGAACCGCATACTCAGCTGGCACCGGGCTATGCTCCCAAGGTGTTCCTGCAATCATTCCGTTATTCTTTTCATCCGATACTAATTGATATCTTTGTCCATCTGGTTCTGTAAAAGGTAAGACTTTCTTACCAAATACTTCTTGAATTCCATCATGTTCCACACCGAATTTCTCAAATCGATTCAAGTAATAATCTAAAGCATCATCACTTGGCACCCTCAATCCCGTTCGTGTAATGGAATTGGTTCCATGTTCTCCTTGTTCCCAGTTCTCATTTCCGAAGAATGTCATCGTTGTTCCTGGTGTACCGATATGATCTGCATAATAAGTGTGATAGGTATGAATATCATCTTGGTTAATTGTTTTCTTGACTAATCGCATACCTAATATTTTAGTAAAGAATTCATAGTTTCTCTCGACGTCAGCAGTAAATGCTGAAACGTGGTGTATTCCTCTAATTGACATATCCATTTGATTTCCACCTTTTTATATAGTTATATACGTACCGATAACACCTCTAATTCGAGATAATTGTATCAACTACCTTTCCATAAGTCAAACATTTACTTCGAAATCGAGACTTATTGGCGTGATTATCTTCAGTAAATTTGATATAAAGCTGTGAAAACGTTACAGTTTTAGCATTAATCTTGTTTTAAATTTATAGCATGATACCATTGATTAGTTAAAACAAAATATCGTCACTAGTTTTTATTACATAAAAGGAGTTTTATCATGGGTAAATCAAAAATGTTTTATGGTTGGTGGATTGTTATCGGTTCGGCAATCTTACTCGCTGTTTTAGGTCCCGCAGCTGTTGCGGTTGCCAATATCTATCAAACACCTATCGTGGCACAATACGGAATCACAAATAGTCAATTCGCAATTAGTAACTCATTGGTTTTAGGTGTTGGGGTTTTCCTATCGCCTATAGTCTCCAAGCAATTGTCTGGGGATTATTTTAAACGTTACTACATTATCAGTTTGATTATCTACGCCGTTGCATATGTCGGATATGGTTTGACCACTGATCGTATGGTCTTTTACTTTCTATCCTTGTTTGTTGGATTTGGATCGCTTAGTACAACAATTATTCCAGTTACCATTCTGATTAGTCATTGGTTTAAAGATAAACGTGGATTAGCTTTAAGTCTTGCGTTCTCAGGTCTAGGGATTGGTGGGATTGTATTTAGTCAGCTGGTGACTTTCCTAATCAATACATATAACTATCAAGTAGCCTACATGGTTTATGGAAGTCTAATGCTCATCATTGGCTTACCAGTTATCTTATTCGTCATAAAAGTAAAACCTGAAGAAATGGGTTTAACACCTTACGGTAAGGAAGACAGTGTTTATGACAAATCAGATAAACAATTTGATTCAGATGACATGAACCCTCGTTCTTCTAAATCTATCCTCTCTGGATCATTCGTTTTATTACTTATCGGAGCTGTTTTAGTAGGTGTTGTTAACAACAGTGGTTTTGGTCAGTTCCCACCCGTTTTAGCTAACTTACACGGGGAGGCAACTGCAGCTCAAATTATTTCAGTGTATTCTGGAATTGGTATTATTGGGAAAATTTTACTTGGCCATATAAATGACCGTTATGGGGCGATTAAAAGTACAGTTTATTCGACAACTCTTTTAGCTCTTGCTTACTTTGCGATGCTTTTCTCACAAAACATAGTGATTGCTTTTGTTATGGCTATTTTATTTGGTTTAGGGAACGCCATTTCAACCGTTCTTGTACCACTAATTACATCTGAGATTTATAGCGAAGAAAGTTATTCAATAGCATATGGGTATATGAATAGTGGTGTGCAACTAGGTATGACAATCGGATCGTTATATGCTGCAGGTGTTGCAGACTTTACGGGTTCTTATCAGTACTCTTGGATAAGTATTATCCTATTTTCTATCTTAGTCGGTATATTATGGGTATCCGCCTACAAAAAATCTGTGAAAAACGTTGTTTAAATCGATTAGAACAAATGAAAGGCCCACTACAAACGAAAATGTAGTGAGCCTTTTTTGTTTTTACTCTGTTATTAATTCAATCAATGTTCGTCCGTCACCAGAACTTTCCATTAAATGTTTATGGGCCTCTTGAATATCTTCTAAAGCAAATTTTTTACCAATTAGAGGTTTTAAAGAACCGGAACGAATTAAAGCTGTTACACCATGATACATTTCTTTCATGTCCTCAGGCTCCGGATAAATAAATGCCATCCCCGTTATTGTTGCATCATTTGTCATCAAGTTTCTTGGCGAGAATTCAATCGTTCCTCTGCTCCCTACGATAACAATACGACCATAATCTGCTATAATCAACGAGTCCGTTTCTAAATTCACATCCGCTAAAAATTCAATAATAACATCCGGTCCTTTTTCATTCGTTAGGGTTTTAATCTCATCCATATTATCTGGTGTCACATGCGGTATGGCATAGTCCGCACCAAGTTCTAAAATAGTCGCTCGACCTTTTTCTGTACTGGAGGTGCCAATGACAACTGCACCTACTGATTTAGCTATTTGAACAGCGATTGATCCGACCGCCCCGCTCGCCCCATGGATAAGGACTGTTTCTCCTGCTTTAATATGTGCTTTTTGAATAAGTGCTCGATAGGCTGTAAAGGCTGGTATACCGAGTGCCGCACCTTCATTTAAGGATACATTATGTGGAAGGGGATAAACATTTTTAGCATCCACAACTAGTTTCTCAGCATATGTTCCAGTGTTTCTCTTAGCATCAAATGCACTAACAAATACTCGATCACCAATTTTAAGATCTGTTACGTTCTCACCTATTTCTTCTACTACCCCAGAGCCATCATAACCAGGAGTGTAAGGTAAATCCGGTACATTATAGGCATAATTTCCTGTGATGGTGTAACTTTCACTAGGGTTTAATCCAATAGCATACATCTTTATTTTTACTTCATTTCTATTTGGAGAGGGTTCTTCTATATTTTTAACCTTTAATACTTCAGGTCCACCATATTTATCGATTTGCACTGCTCTCATATCACAGCCTCCTATGTATTTCATTCATAGTAACATCTAAAGAAAACGATTCCAATTTTATCGATTAAAAAATTAAACTTTATTATATGAATTTTGATACATATCACTGGATTTTTTTCTCTATCTTCTATACAATGTGTCAGCATTAGATAGATTAATTATTACAGGAGGATTTATTGTGGAAGTTATGATTACATTAGCTGTATTTATGCTCATAATGTTTTTCTTATGGAAGCTACAGCAAAAGCACGTGAAGTATGCAAGACGTGTATTTATTGGTTTAGGAATAGGAATCGTTTTAGGTGGACTTATTCAACTAGCCTTTGGTTCGGACAGTGCGACAACTTCATCCATTATTGAGTGGATAGATATTGTCGGAACAGGATATGTAAGATTCTTACGAATGTTAGTTATGCCATTAATTTTCGTTTCATTAGTCAGAGCATTTACTGAAATGGAAGGCGAATCAAACATTGGTAAGATTGGTGCAAATGTTTTAGGTGTGTTAGTTATTACTGTTGCTATCGCTTCAGCACTTGGTATTATCACAGTATTGCTCTTCAACTTAGATGGGGCTGAATTTACTCGTGGTGCTGCAGAAAACGCTCGTATTACAGCACTTCAAGAAACCGCAACTCAGGTTGAAAATTATAGTATCCCTCAACAAATCGTTAATTTTATTCCAACGAATATCTTTAATGATTTAGCAGATGGCCGTTCAAACAGTACAATCGGTGTTGTTATTTTCTCAGCTATTACGGGTATCGCATACTTAGGTATTGCGCGTAAGCAACCAAAACACGCTGAAACATTTAGAGCGATTATCGATTCATTGCATGCATTAGTTATGCGAATCGTAACATTAGTTCTACGTTTATCTCCTTATGGTATCTTAGCGTTAATGACTAAGATGGTTGCAACATCAAGTGCGACTGCTTTAATCAACATGGGAACTTTCGTTATTGCATGTTATTTTGCGATTATCGTTATGTTTATCATTCATGGAATTATTCTAATCTTCCATGGTGTTAGCCCAATTCAATACTTGAAAAAAGCTTGGAACGTATTAAGTTTTGCATTTACTGCACGATCAAGTGCTGGTGCATTACCGTTAAACATCTCTACGCAAAAAGAAGCTTTAGGTGTAGACTCAACAACTTCAAATATTGCAGCAACATTTGGTCTTTCTATCGGACAAAATGGTTGTGCAGGTATCTACCCTACTATGTTAGTGGCAGTTATCGCTCCAGCTGTAGGAATGGACTTAACTGATCCAGTAATTTGGTTAACAATCATTACAACAGTTGTCGTTTCATCATTTGGTGTTGCAGGTGTTGGTGGTGGAGCTACATTCGCTTCATTAATTGTATTTGGTGCATTAGGATTACCGATTGAAATTATTGGTTT
>DAIOTD010000015.1:22180-24102 GCA_036752205.1 Atopostipes sp. | reverse complement strand
GCTTCATATTCTGGCTGCAAAGTAATATATGGATTATCAATTTCACCCGTTACTCCAAGTCGTTTAAATGCTTCACGTTGAATATCGATTTGACCTAGAGCGTACTCTTCAGCCATCTTTCTATAATCAACAATCGATATTTTTTTGCGGTCGACACCTTGATTCGTTAAAGCTTGTTCAATCGGTAAGCCGTGTGTATCCCAACCATGGACAAATGGTGTATCAAAACCAGCCATTGAACGATAACGGACGATAAAGTCTTTCGTTATCTTGTTTAATGCGTGTCCGATATGTGCTGGACCGTTCGCAAATGGAGGACCGTCATGTAAAACAAATTTCGGTTTACCTTCATTGAGTTTACGACGTTGCTCATAAATATTATTTTCTGCCCAATCTTCTTGGCGTAATGGTTCTTTATTCGCTAGACCAGCACGCATTGGAAATTTTGTTTTTAATAAGTTTAACGTATCTTTGATTTCCAATCTATTTCATCTCCTAAAAAATAAGTTTTATCTGTATAAACAAAAAGAGATTCCATCCTCATAAAGGACGAAATCTCGTGGTACCACCTTTTTTTAAACTGAAATTAAATTAATTAATTCAATTTTACTCAAGACTCTTTAATGCAGAGCAACATAATCAGCTACTGAATTGGTTCACTGATTAATTAACGGAGGATAATAGGATGAACATTGCTTCAACTCGCACCAACCGTTGACTCTCTGCATTCTTTCGTTTGAAAGATTTCCAAGTGGTTCAGACTATCGTATTCCTTTATATTATTCAATTATTCGTTATTCAGTTTCTGGCAGTTCAACTGCTGGCATATTGCCTTCTTCATCATTTTCTTCTGAATCGTCATTATTATAATGGTCTTCGTCGCTAAATGCAACCTCTTCGCCATTTTCAGTCTCTTCGTACGCTAATTCTTCAGCTGAATCGATTTCATCATCTATTACTTCTTTTTCTTCTAATTCTCTTTCAACTTCTGCAATTGTTTGAGTATCTGGGTATTCAATTCGTTGACCAACTAATAAGTTATCCCATTCTTCTTTCGTAAGAAGTTCTAGTTGTGATTCGATAAGGAGCTGTAGGCGTTGTCTAAAAACACGACTTTGCTTACGTAAGTTTTCAGTTTCATCCTCTATCTTACGTGCTTTCATTACGGCTTCCTCTAATAATTTATCCGCATTATCATCCGCTTCTTGATGAACTTTTGTAGCATACTGATCTGCATCTTTACGCACATCATTTGAGTAAGTATCCGCTTCTTGTTTTGCTTGATCGACATAATTTTGCGCTTCGAGTTTCATTACTTCTATTTCTTTATCCGCATTCATCTTCAAGCGGTCCGCTGCATCTTGTGCAACCAGAATCGATTTGTTAAGTGAGTCTTGCATCTCTTCGTAATTCACAAGTTTTTTGTTAACAAGGTCTAAATTATTTGTCAGTTCTTTATTTTCACGAATCAATAATTCATAATCACGAATAATTGCATCTAAAAACTCGTTTACTTCATCTTGATCGTAGCCACGCATCTTTGTTGGAAATTCTTTGTTGTGTATATCTAATGGTGTCAATGCCATATGTATATGTCTCCTTCCGTAATCTCAATATTGGTTTGTGATGTATTATTTGTTGCGATCTATTCGACCAATTTCTAAAATTAGATTATCTTTGCGTGTTGTACCTTTTATTTGTTTAATTTGAATTCGTCCATATCCACGAATCGAGATGATATCATGTTCCTCTATTTCTAAATCAACTCGCTCAATTTCAACCCAATTGAGTTTGATTCGTGATTCAGTGATTAGCGTTTTTGCTCTGTTTCTGGAAATATTCATGGAACCTGCTAACACTACATCAATACGCAAAGAAGCAATAATGATTTCATCTTCTTCCCATTTATCTAAGGAATGAAT
>DAIOTD010000015.1:11396-22080 GCA_036752205.1 Atopostipes sp. | reverse complement strand
TACGCAAAGAAGCAATAATGATTTCATCTTCTTCCCATTTATCTAAGGAATGAATAACTTCTTCTAGAGGAAACTTCTCAAGTTGTACATTCGTACGCCCTACACGTTCAACATGTAAGAAAAGAAACTTTTCTAGTTTCGAATCGATAAAGAATTGCCAACGTTCGCCATCGGTAATAATATCACCTAATGCTTCTCGGACAATGCCAGCTCCTAAAACAGTCCCCATTATTTGTCCATGCGATAATTCCGCAAATTTAGTCGGGTACTTAATTTCGACAAGGGTGATTTCAAAATCTTCTTTTGTTGGTTCAAAATATGGTGGATGAATGAAAACACGGAGTTGCTCTGCATCCTCATGACCACCATAAGACGATAATTCTAACTCATCATATTGACCGACAATGGATTGTACGATAAAAAACTCTCTTGGATTCAAAAATGGCGTTAAATAAGGTGAATAATAGTCTTCTACTTGGCCGACCCAATCAAGAACTTGATCAATAAATGCTTGTTCATCATCTCGAAAGTGTTGGTATATATTCATCATCATATTTCTCCTTTTATATAAAGAGACGAATCAAGAATCTAAAGACGACTATTACACCATTTTGGACTAATGTTAAGGATAATAATGCAACTAATCCAGCAAGGCTGATCATGCCGATTGGCGGAATAAATTGTCTAAAAAATCCTACATAGGGTTCACAAATACGCATTAATATTTGTCCCGGTTTTGATTGGTAAGCTCCAGGTAACCAAGACATTAAAAAATAAATCAGTAATAAGGTTCGGTATATACTAATAAACTCTAGGATAATGGTAAGTAATCCATTTAATAAGTTAGCCATCTACTAAAATCTTCTCCTCAATTGACTACAATAATGAATTTGCATATTCAGATAATTCTGATCCATTTAAGGTTACGCTCTGAGGTGTACAGATGAAAATTTCCTCATCTAAACGCTGTATATCTCCTTTAACGGCATACGCTACACCCATCATGAAATCAATCATCTTCGTTGCTTGTTCATGATCCATTCTTCGGAAATTTACGATAACAGTCTGATTCGCCAAAACATAGTCAGCGACTTCTTGTACTTCTGAATAAAGTCTAGGCTCCACAATTGTTATCTGTGGTTTTTGAATAGCTTGCTTTTGATTAATCGCCACGACATTTTCGCCTCCAGACTTTCTAGGTAATCGCTTCTCCGTCTTAAGGTTTTTCTTTTCAACGGCAGGTGCTTGCGAAACAGTTTGTTGCAGTTGTGGTTCTCGTTCCTCTTTTACGGGTTGTGGAGCACCTACTATTTCCTCTTCATCATCTAATAAGAAGAAACTATTTAGCTTTCTTTTAAAGGTTGACATAAAATCCCTCCTTAATTAAACGGATCGTTTAATTTCTGCCACGTCTCTTAAAGAATGGTGGAGTATCTAATTCATCATTTTGTTTAGCAACCTCGTCTTCATTGCTACGGTTAAATATATCATTTCCGCGATTTGCTTGATTATTTCCATCATTATCTAAATCTGCATTATGACGGTCACGTAAGTTAGCTTCTCTACGGATATCCCAATCGCCAAAGGGATCATTTTGCTCTTGTGTTTGCGCTGGCGCTTCAACTGACTCAGTCGGAGCTTGATTTTGGGTTGGACGATTTGCTTGCGGTCTCTGACCACCTTGACGTGCAGCTTGGATAACAGCGTCTTTAATTCCAGTCGCAATAACGGTCACCACAACTTCATCGCCTAAGTTTTCGTTAATCGACGTACCAAAGATGATGTTTACATCACTTGTCGATGCTGCAGAAACGATATCCGCTGCGTCTTGTGCTTCAAATAATGTTAAATCATGTCCGCCGGCAATATTTAATAGGACGTTTTGAGCACCTTCAATAGATACTTCTAGTAATGGTGATGAAATAGCTTTTTGAGTCGCATCTGCCGTACGGTTTTCACCTGTCGCAGAACCGATTCCCATTAAAGCTGAACCTTGGTCTTGCATAACTGTTCGAACATCAGCGAAGTCTAAGTTAACAAATCCAGGGTTTGTAATGATATCTGATATCCCTTGAACACCTTGACGAAGCACGTTATCTGCTTCACGGAAAGCTTCAAGAATTGGCGTCTTTTTGTCAACAATTTCTAATAAACGGTTATTTGAAATCGTAACTAATGTATCAACATGTTCTTTCATAGCTGCGATACCCTCTTCAGCGTAACGAGCTTTTTTAGGTCCTTCAAAGGTGAATGGACGTGTAATAACACCAACTGTTAGAGCGCCTTGCTCTTTAGCAATACGAGCTACAATTCCTGCGGCTCCTGTACCGGTACCGCCACCCATACCTGCTGTAATGAAGATCATGTCTGCACCTTTAAGTGTTTCAGCAATCGCTTCTTCACTTTCTTCAGCTGATTTTTTACCAACTTCTGGCATTGAACCTGCACCAAGACCTCGTGTTAACTTGGGTCCTAATTGGATTTTTGTTTCAGCGCCCATTAAGTTTAATGCTTGTACGTCCGTGTTTGCGACGATAAACTCTACACCAGAAACGCCCTCTTCAATCATACGATTAACAGCGTTCCCACCAGCTCCACCAACACCGATTACTTTAATAATGGCACCTTGCATTGGCATATTGTCAAATTCTAAATCCATTTATTTTCCTCCTGTGACAAATCTATTCATTATTTTCATTCGTTTTTATATTCATAAAATTTTTACTCAAAAAAACTAGAGAAGAAGTTTTTCACTTTATCACCAAGTGGTTCTTTATTTTCCACAGGTTTTGCAGAACTCTGATCGCTCTGTTCAACATAAGTGTCTTCTTGTGTTGTTTTTGCAACTGGCTGTTGTACAGCTGGTCGAATGTCCTGATTATTCGTCGTTTTTTCAAGTATTGATTCTAAAATAAGTTCTTCTACTTCCGATAATCCAGTTTCTGTAATCACTAAACCAATGGCATTCGTAAAAGCTGGATAACGAACACTCATAAAGTCTGGAACATAAATACGCGCTGGTACGTTAAAAACTTCTTCAGCTAATGCATCTATTCCTGGTAAGGATGCTGCTCCACCACTGATTGTGATACCCGCAGGCATCTGTAAGGCACCTACATTGTCTAGCGAGAATTTCAGTTGTTCAAAAATCTGTGTTAATCGCGCTTCGATAATTTCAGCAACGTAAGATTCTTTGATTTTGGTTAAATCTTTTTGTCCGACTACTTCAATAGCAATTGTACGCTCTTCATTCGCATGAGGATAATAGGCATTTCCAACATCTCGTTTCAATTTTTCCGCATTTTTAATCGAAGTATTTAAAACAATTGAAATATCTTTCGTGACATACTCGCCACCTTCTTGGATAACCTTTGCATGTTTTAAGCGATTATCATGAATGACCGAAACAGTTGTCTGTCCACCACCCATATCGATTAGTATGCCTCCGAAGTTTCTTTCATCTTCTGTCAAAGCTACTGAACCGAAAGCTTCTGGTGTCAGTACAATATTCCGTATCGCATACCCTGCTCTTTCAACTGCTTTGCGAATGTTATGCATAATTGATCTTGGGAGGGACGCAATTGTTCCCTTAAACTCTAATCGGTTCCCAATCATCCCACGAGGATCCGTTATGTCATCAAAACCGTCTAAACTAAACTCGTCTAGAGCAATACTAACAACTTCACGTTCCTGATTTAGGCTACCTTCTATTGCCTTTTCGACCACTTGTCTAACGTGGTTCTCTGTGATTTCTTGTTGGTTATGATTAATTGATATACCACCATAACAAGCATTCAACTGTACGTCGTTTGCGGGAATACCCACAATTAAATCACGAATGGAGACATCCGCTTTGTCTTCTGCCTGTTTGATGGCACTTTGAATCGATGCTGCGATTAAATCAATATCGACGATCATTCCACGACTCATACCGTTCGCTCGTTCATTTCCAACTCCAATGACATTCATTTGTCCGTTAAGAACTTCTGCTACGATGACTTTAATTGAAGTGGTTCCAATATCTAGACTTGTATATATACCGCTTTTCATTGTAAGATTGAAACCTCCATTTTTAATAATTATATTCATTTTAAGTATTCTTGAAAACATTGATGTTCATAAAGGTTATTCTACCATAAATACACTATAAATTAGAAGAAAGAAGGTTAAAACCTGATAACTTTTTAACTACCAATGTATTCAGTCGATTTCTACCTAGAATAACGTATTTTCATATTATAAAGACACTTTTCCTAGCTTACTCTTTACTCATACTTATAATGGATTCTATATATGCGAAAAAAGACAGTCTATGCTGTCTTTTATTCGTTAAATCCTTCAACGGGTTGTCGTTCCGATTCATCCACTTCCGTCTCTTCATTTATCTCTTCTCCATCCATAAATGGTATGAAATAAACACCGACTTCCATATCAAAAACGCCCTTTTGTCCCGAAACAGCTGCGACTAGCTGTGGATAATAAGGTATTTTTTCTGAGAAAGATGGTATCGAAGACAGCACACGATTTCCATTATTCATATATACTTGTATAAAAAGAGGATTGGTTCGATGTTCGACTAACTCGATTTCTGAAATTAAATTTAATATGGGTTCTTCTAATAAACTCAATTCCTCAATCATTAAATCCAACGCCTGACCTTCTGTAAAGTTTGACAAAACAGGTTGGTTTCCGAGTGAAACAGCATAAACATCGTCTAATACTTTACCATTTTCCAACACCCTTAGATAAGAACCTTCTTGAGCTATATAAGCAACTGTTCCGAATTCTTCAACATTGATAACTACTTCGTTGAATCCTGAAATGGCTATACTTGTCTCGGAAATTTGTGGGATATTCTCTGTGATTTTTTTACCCACTTCTTCCATATTTTGGGCTGTCTGAATAACAGAGTCTCCATTTTTAATGGCACTTTCTTCTAGAACAGTTTGGTCATATACATGTTGAGTACCAACTATTGTGATAGCACCTACTTTACTTAAGGGACTAATAAAATACCCCATAATACCAATAAATAGGAGGTTAACGATAACAATTGGAATGTATCGCTGTAAGACTTTATAAAAAGGCATAATCGAATTCTTTTCTTCATCTCGTAGTCCATTTTGCTTGTCTATATCATGATTCATTATAGGGTGTCTCCTCTCGTAAATTTTACTTATATGATTGTGTTAAGCTTTTTTTCTTATTTCATCCAACATCACTTGGATCAATTGATCCGTTGCAAAAGGTTGTCCTAACTCTAATGCGCGCTCTCCCATCGATTGACGGATGGATGAGTTAGTCATCACATAGTCTATTTCACGTAAGAAACTTTCAGCATTCAAGTCCGCCTCTTTCAATAAAATGGCCGCTTGATTATTAACTAAACTCATCGCATTTTTTGTTTGATGATCTTCCGTGACATTTGGTGACGGGATTAAAATACTTGGCACTCCCAATACCGTAATTTCCGCAATCGTCGTTGCTCCACTTCGACTGATAATAAGTGAAGAATGGCGCAAAACATTAATCATATTGTGAATATACGGTTTAACCACAAAATGGGGATTGTTTTTTAGCGGTGCAATCGCATTTAACTGTCGAGTGACATCCTCAAAATAATGCTCTCCTGTTACAAAAATAATTTGGTAATCACGTGTGACTAATCGAGGATAAGCTTCAATGACAGCCTCATTAATTTTCGCAGCCCCACGACTTCCCCCAAAAATTAAGACAATCGGTTTTGTTACATTTAGACCATATATAGTGTCAATCATTGGCATGCCTATTTTAGATACTTCTTGTGCTCGTGGATTTCCAGTGAAGACAACTTTATCTTCGTGACCAGAAACTTGATCTAAAACATCCTCAAAGGAGATTGCTAAGCGATCAATGTAACGAATGAGAAATTTATTTGTTAAACCTAGGTAACTATTTTGTTCATGAATTATTGTCGGTACACCTGCTTTTGCAGCAGCATATCCAATCGGTGCACTGACATAACCGCCTGTGCCTAAAACAACATCCGGCTTAAACTCTTTAATTATTTTTTTGGATTCTCGAATGCTTTTGAAAAATAAACCGATACTTCGAAAGTTATACTTTATGCCCTCTAAATTTAAATTGCGTTTAAATCCTTCAATTTCAATCGAACGAAAAGCAATATTTTCTTCAGGAACAATGCGACTTTCTAAGCCACGTTCTGTTCCAACATATAAAATCGTAACATCCTCTTCCATTTCTTTTAAACGTCTTGCAACGGCTAAAGCTGGGTAGATATGTCCACCTGTTCCGCCACCTGTTAGTAGTACCCTCATTTTCGTATCCCCTTTTTACTGGTTCTCTTTATCGACTAATTGCTCAATTGCTTCAATATAGGTATCACCACGAATCTCAAAGTTTGCGTATTGATCCCAACTTGCTGCCGCAGGTGAAAGTAGAATGACATCACCTGGTGCACTGATCTTATATGCTTCAGGAACAGCAGAACGAACATCTTCTGTTTTAATAATCGTTGGAATACCTGCTTTTTCTGCAGCGTCTACCATTTTTTCAAAATTTTCCCCGAATGTGATGAGTGCTTTCACGTTTTTCAGTGCTGGAACTAATTCATCAAATGTGTTGCCACGATCTAATCCACCAGCCAGTAAAATAACAGGTTGATTAAATCCATTTAAAGCATTTTCAGTTGCTTCAATATTTGTCGCTTTAGAATCATTATAAAATATACGCCCTGAAAACTCTCTAACATATTGGGTACGGTGTTTAACCCCTTGAAACTGACGTAATACTTGTTGAATCGTTTCGTTAGAAATGCCTTTCAGTTTTGCAACACCAATTGCGGCTAAAAAGTTTTCTAAGTTATGTAAGCCTGATAAAAATATGTCCGAAACATTCGCTACTGCTTCTCCATTAAAGTAGATTTTACCGTCAATTGCACAGATTCCTTGCTCTAAAAATGTTAATCGAGAGAAAGGGAATTTTTGAGCTTTTGATAACGATTCGACACGTTCGACTAAATGGGCTTGATCTGCATTATAAATCACATAATCTTTTGCAGTTTGATTTACTAATAAGTTCATTTTTGCTTCTTCATAAGCTTCTTGTGAACCGTGGTAATCTAAGTGAGCTGAAAAGAGATTTGTGATAACAGCTATTTCAGGACGAATGTTCGGTGTGCCCATCAACTGAAAACTCGATAATTCTATAACGGCATCATCTTCCGAATGTAACGCTAACGCTACTTTACTGGCCGGAACACCAATATTTCCAATCGCATAGGCTGATCCGATATCACGGCCAATACTCAACATCTCGTATATAATGGATGTCGTAGTCGTTTTACCATTTGTTCCAGTAATCCCAATAATACTTGCTTCCGTGACAGTTGTCGCAACCTCAATCTCTGTAACAATTGGAAGTGAACGTTTTTTAGCTTCCTCTAATACAGGATTTGTATAGGGTATCCCAGGATTTTTAACGATTAAGTCAAAACCAGCGTTCAGTAAATTTTCTGGATGGCTGCCTGAAATAACGACTACACCTAAGTCTTCTAGTTCTTGAGCATCTTTGTTTTGAGCTAAATTTGCCGCATCATTTACGGTCACAGTTGCTCCTAAATCTAATAACAATTTAGCTGCATAATAGCCACTTTTTGCTAAACCTAGTACAAGAACATTCTTGCCATGGTAATTTGCTTGCTTAGCCATAAACTGTCTCCTCTTCATTTCTATCTAAAGTAAAATAATTGTCAGAATTGACATAAGCAGTCCAACTGCTCCAAAAATACCAACAATTTTCCATTCTGACCAACCATCCATTTCAAAATGATGGTGAATTGGACTCATCTTAAAAATTCGCTTTCCAGTCTTTTTAAAGTAAGCGACTTGGATCATCACGCTTGCTGTTTCAATCACAAAAATTAAGCCAATTAATAAAAGTGTCCATTCAACTTTCAGTAAAATCGACATCGCGGCAAGACCCGCACCTAGTGCAAGTGAACCAACGTCACCCATGAATATTTTAGCTGGTTTTTTATTATAGATTAAAAAGCCTAGTAATCCACCAATGACACTTAAGGCAAAAACGAGGATGCCCCACTGATCTTGTGTATAAGCGATATAGGCATATGCTCCATAAGCTATTGTACCGGTGGTTGCCATTAAACCGTCAATACCATCTGTCAAGTTCGTCGCATTTGAAAAGCCAACCATCCAAATAACAGCAAATATTCCATAAAAGTAACCTAACGATACATTTTGAATGAAACCAATATTCAGTTGGTTATCAAACCCGTTCAGTACTAATATAAGATAAAACACTACCCCGATG
The DNA here is from genome assembly GCA_036752205.1 of Atopostipes sp. Lineage (GTDB taxonomy): Bacteria > Bacillota > Bacilli > Lactobacillales > Carnobacteriaceae_A > Atopostipes. The sequence continues at coordinate 13,749 of DAIOTD010000015.1, read as the reverse complement.
ACAACTTGCGCTAAAAACTTCTGTAAGCTAGTTAAACCTAAGTTACGTTTCATAAAAAGCTTAATAAAGTCATCAATAAAACCAATTAATCCATAAAAAACTAAAACGCTTGCTAGTAAAAGCAGTGTTAAACTTGTACCATTGTTTAAGATAGCCATTAAGCCTGCGGTGATAACAGTCGAAAGAATAAAGGCCACTCCCCCCATAGTTGGTGTGCCACTTTTAGACTCATGCCAACTTGGTCCAACATCTAACGTAATTTGTCCCATTTGTTTTTCCCTGAAATAACGAATAATGAAGGGCATCATTAGCACAACCATTAGAAAACTAATCGCCAAAGGCCATATCATTTCTTTTAAAATATCCATCTTGTTCTCCTTAAAATATAATCTATTATCTAAGATATCGATAATGTCGCATTGTTCATTATAGCCTTTGAGACTTGTCGACTCAATAGGTATTCACTTTTGATTATGACAGTCTGATTCTTTTTGAATACAGTAATTACATGTCATATCGTATGATGAAATCTATTTGAATAAATTAAAAAGTGGAAGTCGGATCTATTATCCAGCTCCCACTTATTCTTAGCATTATTCAGTCTCTAATTCTTCATCTGTCAAATCTTCCATAACTGACGCGTGGTTTACCTCTCGCGATAGCGTAATTTCAATGTCAACTCCAGGGTCCATGAAAGCACCTGGTGCAAGACTCTGATTTGTTACATAACCTTCGCCACTAAACACCATATTGACTCCTGTTAACTCTGCCACTTTCATTGCATCGTTTCGTGACCAGTGTGTTAGGTCTGGCATCGTTGCTGCACCGTTTGTCATTAAAACAACTTGTTGTTCTTCAAATAATGGTGTTTCTGGATACGGTAATTGTTGTACAATTTCTGCACCTGACCCTATTAGTGTATAATCTATACCACTTTCTTCTAAAGCATTCTCTGCTTCTTGAACAGTCATATCCAAGTAGGACGGTGTAGATACGTATTGAATATTTTCCCCTGTGTTTTGATCATTCGCATTAAAGTCAATCACTCGATTGATGAGCGGGTGATATATTTTTTGTACAACAGCACCTCCGTATGTTGCATCTGAGGTAAGCTTTGGTTCCTCTACGGTAATATAAATAATATATTCTGGATCTTCTGCAGGAAAAGCAGCCGTTACAGAATAGATATATTTTGTACTGGAATAGCGATTTAACTCTGCATCATATACTTGGGCTGTACCTGTTTTTGCAGCGATAGATTGTCCTTCTACAAGGTAGAAGCGGGCTACCGAGTTTTCCATTTCAGTTGCTTGTTTTAAATAATTTAGTGTTTTTTGAGCGGTCTCAGCAGAAATTGGGTTACCTACAGAATCCGGTTGGAAGGTGTTCTCTTCACCTGTTAACGCGTCAACTGTTCTCATTAACATTTTAGGCTTCATCATAGAACCCTCATTAGATACTGCTGTGAAAGCTTGAAGCATTTGAATCGGTGTAACAGAGATACCTTGACCAAAACCAGTATTGACCTTCTGAATCATTGAACCATACGGATTATAACCTGGTTGTTCAAATGGTAAGCTAACCCCCGTTTGTTGTCCAAAACCAAAAGCGTCTAAGTAACTCTTCCAGACATCGTGCCCCATTGCTTCGATTAGTTCGACCATTAATACGTTACTCGATTTTGATAGACCTTCTAAGTAGGAAATCGTTCCCCAACCCTGTCTATTAAAATCACGAACCATTTCACCATGAATACGCATAGAACCTGACTTGAAATATTTATTCGGGTCAAAAACCCCTTCTTCAATCGCTGCTGCTAATGTAATAACCTTCATCGTCGATCCTGGCTCATAGGTATATTCAGTCAGTAAGTTCTGCCACGACGCGTCAATATTCTCAAGTGTCGTTGCGTTGAACGATGGTCGTTGTGCAGATGCGATTACTTCACCATTTTTCGGATTAATAACAGTTGCTGTCATCGCAGCCGGTTCGTTTTCTTCTTGTACTTGATTCAATATACTTTCCAAGTGAACCTGTAATTTATGATCAAAGGTTAGATATAAATCATTTCCATTTTTAGGATCAATTTCAGAATGTTCTAAACGGGGTATTAAGTAGCCAAGACTATCTTTCTGGAAAGTTCTTTCGCCATTTGTACCCGTTAATAAATCGTTAAACGAATATTCTAAACCCATAACTCCTACTAGTTGTTTGTTCGAATTGTCTTTAACATCTTCTGGATTAGGATATTGAGCTAACCCAACTGTATGCGAAGCAAACGTGCCATTTGGATATAATCGTTTAATTCTTTCTTCAAATATAATACCTTTTAACCCAGCTTCATCTAAGTCTT
>DAIOTD010000015.1:7006-11296 GCA_036752205.1 Atopostipes sp. | reverse complement strand
CGTTTAATTCTTTCTTCAAATATAATACCTTTTAACCCAGCTTCATCTAAGTCTTGTTTGATATGACTTGAAGTATGATAGGATAGATTTCGACCGGCTGAACCAAACTCAACTTGGTCGACTTCTTTATTTAAATAACTCAGCACTTGTTCTTCACTCAAATTAATATGCTTAGCTAATATCGCTGCGACAGCTTCTTTATCGCGTACATGCTGTGGATTTTCGGGTGTTGACCATTTATCCGTTAATACAGCTAACATTTTATAAGAAGTTGCGTCTATCGCTAATGGATTCCCATGTCGATCATAAATCGTTCCACGGTCCGCCTGCAATGTATGATTTCTCGTATATAAACTCTCTACATTTTGTCTTAAGTCTTCTCCGTCAATTTCACCATGAACCATAATTTGTGAGAACCGCATAAAAAGGAGAGAAAATGCGAAGATTGTTACAATTAGGAGCAAAGAAGAAAAATTATGTCGGTTTCTGTTTGAAATCAATTCGCTCACCTACTCCTGTGGTGCAATATTAATAATGTTGTCTTTGTGCAAATCTAACCCATATTTCTCTGCTATTTCTTGAATGCGATCATATCTTGAAAGTTCATGGGTTTGTTGCGTCAAGTTTTCAATTTCTATTTTAGTTTGCGCTATTTCAGCGTTCACATCTTGAACACCTCGGCTAGCTGTTGATAGCTCTAAGCTTGATGAAATATTAAATAACGTTAGTGTAAAAATAATCATTGCAAATGTGCCTATTAAGAACAGTTCAAACTTAGTTAACCCTTTTGCAACGGGTTCTGCTTGAGGTATCGATTGAATCGATGGGGCCACTTCTTCATATGGTTGTGTAATAGGCTGCGTATAAGCTTCTTCCCACATTACGTCTTCTTCTAATTCAATTTTTCTAGCTAAATTATCCTCCATAACATATTCTCTCCCTACTGAATGACCGTTATGTTTCTAAGATTCTTTCTTAATTTCTTTTTGTTTTTCAGCGATTCGAAGTTTCGCACTTCTTGATCGCTTATTGCGTTCGATTTCTTCATCTGTTGGTAAAATAACTTTTCGGTTGACTAATTTTAACGGTGCTTTTTCTAGTTGATCCGGTAAAATAGGTAAGTTTTTTGGTGGTTGTTCGACCGTAGAATATTCTTTAAAAATGTTCTTCACGATTCGATCTTCTAAAGAATGGAACGTAATCACGCTCACTCGGCCATCAATATCCAACAATCGAATAGCTTGCTCAATCGATTCACTTACAGCATTTAACTCATCGTTAACCGCAATGCGGATAGCTTGAAAAATACGTTTAGCCGGATGTCCACCTGTACGTCTTGCAGCAGCTGGAATACCCATCTTAATTAATTCGACTAATTCAAAAGTGGTTTCGATGGGTGCGACTTCGCGTTGTTGTTCAATTTTTCGTGCAATCTGTTTTGAAAATTTTTCTTCTCCGTATTGGAAGAATATTCGAACTAAATCATTAAATGACCATTCATTAACAATTTGATAAGCAGTTAATTGTTGAGATTGATTCATTCGCATATCTAATGAAGCATCATAGTTGTAACTAAACCCTCTTTCACCATCGTCTAATTGCGGTGAAGAGACACCTAAATCGTATAGGACACCATCTACTTTATGTACACCTAACTCTTCTAAACTAGTTTGTAGATTTCTAAAATTCGACTTTATTAAAGTGACTTGACCATTATCAATCCCGGTTTGCAATCTTTTTCCAGCTTCTTGTAATGCAAAATCATCTTGATCAAATGCATACAAGTGACCGTTTTCGTCAAGATGCTCGAGTATTAAAGATGAATGTCCTGCTCCACCAAGTGTACAATCCACATAAACACCATTTGACTTAATATTTAATCCTTTAACTGCTTCATGTAACAAAACTGTTTCATGTTGAAATTCCACACTTAGCCTCCGTTCATTCATTTGTTGATTTTTTAAAGTTCTAATTTCACTAGAAACCAAAATCAATCATATCTTCTGCAATATCTTCAAATGTACCTTCTGCTTCATCTGTAAAGGCATCCCATTTCTCTTCGCTCCAAATTTCAAAACGGTTGGATACTCCCACTAGATAGCAAGTTTTCTCAATTTCAGCAAAATCAATTAAGTTCTGCGGTAGGTTAATACGACCTTGTTTATCAATCGTACACTCCGTCGCAGCAGAGTAGAAAAATCGCGTAAACTTTCTCGCATCACGCTTAGCCATTGGTAACTGGCTCAATTTTTCTTCGACTTTTGCCCATTCGTCAGCCGGATAACCAAATAAACAGCCATCCAATCCTCGAGTTACAATAAAACGTTCCCCTAAGTCTCCTCTAAACTTAGCTGGAACAATTAATCGTCCCTTTGCATCTATAGAATGTTTAAATTCACCAAGTAACATTTTATTGCCTCCTCTCTGACAATCTGCCCAAGTCTGAGCTAAAATCATTCTACCACATCCCCCCACTTCCCTCCACTTGATTTCTATATTTATAGTTGTTTTGTTTAAAATGTAATATTTGTAATGTCAATAGGCTAACATACGTTCGGATAACAAGTTTATTTATTCGATAATGAATAATTTAAGTGTTTTTAGCCAGACATACTCCCCACTTCCTACCAGACAACTTTGAATTCGCAGTGGAGCTGAGTCCCATTTTTTTATAGATTTAATTCCACGACGAGTAGATTAGGATATTCTCTATCGATAGACGCAAAAATCCCGCATATTCAGTCAACTGACCGAATATACGGGATGAGATTGTCTATTATAAAATATTTAGATAAAAACCATATCCTCCAACAAGAAAGTGGTAAATGAAAGAGAATATAAAGACATATCGCCACCAAGTACGGAAGAAATGGCCGACGAGTAGAACTCGCTTACCAAACGCCATATAGGATGCACACGCTATACCAAAACCACTTAAAAATATGTAGTAATATAAATGGGCTGGTGATAAACCAGCTAAGTTTGTTTGTATGGCAACCGATATCAATAGATAAGGTGTTAGTAAATCCACTGCCTTTATGGGGATTGGGAAAATGTCTAAATCTGGACGAAACTTCCGACCAAATAACAACATAAGTAACGGAAAAATGTAGAAAAATATGTACAATACAGCATCCAAAGTCTCAGTCATTACCCACACTCCTTTTCAAATAAAATCAATCCGCATTTTAATTATATTCAGATAGGATTATAATACCAAAAAAAACGTCTTTTGAATAGTTTCAAAAGACGTTTAACCTTGCAAATTCAAAATATTAAGCTTCTACTACTTCTTTACCATCGTAATGTCCGCAAGACGAGCAAACATGATGACTTTTTCTCAATTCACCACAGTTTGAACATTCGCTTAAGTTAGGAATCGCTAATTTTTGGTGTGTACGACGTTTCAATTTTTTAGATTTTGATGTTCTTCTTTTTGGTACTGCCATGTCCAAAACACCTCCTTAAATAGTTAAATCAATCATGGATTATTTTTCTTCATCTTCTTCATCAAAAAGATCTAAGTCTTTTAATACATCAAAAGGTGAAGGTTTTGACTTTGCTGATGTATCTTTTTTGGATACTTGTTCAACATCATCCTCTAGCATAACTTGCCAATCTTGTCCCGTAGGTAGATTAGTTTCCAACTGTTCTTCTTTACTCAGAACTTTTATTGGAATGGATGCTAAAATTGTGTCTTCAATTGGTTTTTGCAAGTCTAGGATATCTTTTTCTAAAGAAAATACTTCTTTTTCGTCCATATCTTCTAAATCAGCTACCCGGACATCTGGTGCCAAGTAAACCTCATTAAATGGAATATCTAGATCTAATTTAACCGGTTCTAAAGAACGTGATGAAGGCATCGTTAGATTTACATGCAACGTTAAGTCAACGTAAAATCTCTTTCTTCCTTCAATACTGATTGCCCCATCTACATCGATTAAACTAATATCTAAAATATCAGCACGACGAGTTTTTAGTGCATCGGTTAAATCAGCCTGTCCTGAAATTAGGTAAATTCCATTCGGGCTTTTTTGAAGCTCTGCTAAAGACCATTTCACTTTCATCTTTGTCACCTCAAACTTGACTCAAGATTTTTAAATATGCGAATAGACAACATCAGTAATTATACTAGTCTAACGCCTTTGTGTCAATCAATTTTTATAGGCTTTTGTCCAAAATCTTGCCTGGAAATCGTTTTCCTATTACCTAAGCGGTATATTTCACCCGCTGAGACATCGAAAGGCAAGAATTCTTTCGTCTCTTTATTGACATTTACAATTAATGGAA
>DAIOTD010000015.1:0-6906 GCA_036752205.1 Atopostipes sp. | reverse complement strand
TCATTTGATAGATTTCTTTTAAGGACTCTTCCGATTGAACCAGCAATTGGTATCTTAATAACGGAAAATAATCTTCCCACGAAACTTTTTCTGAAAGTTTTTTTCGAAGACTCTTATATGAACTTTTTGGAATGTAGTTGGCTACGTCTTCACCTGCGTGGATTGCCAAACGAAGAGCTGTTGCACTCGCAATCGACTCATCCGCTTCTATATCACGATCATGATAACCTGCACTCTTACGTGCAAGTGGTGCCAATTCTATTTCATCCGTTAACCCCAGTCGCACAATTTCCTTTGCATAGGCAAAACCCAATTGGTTATTGGGTGAATTTAAATGAAGAGGGAAATCAGGTGCTAAGTCCGTTATGACTTCTTCCATTATTTGTGCATAAGGTAAACCTCGGCCACTAGAATCTTGAATAGCCGCATCGATTTCACGTTCATTTTCAACCATCCACTGCGCCCCGTTTAAAAAATCAGATGCGGTACCTTCTTCGACTCCAAACGAAAGCGAATCGATGTTTAAAGCAGCTAATGTTTGGATACTACCTCGAGCAAAGAAATCTGCTGGTTGAAGCGCGAAAATGGTGGGCAATTCGACGACTAAGTCGGCCCCACCTGCTAACGCCATTTCAGCCCGAGTCCATTTGTCAACAATGGCTGGTTCTCCTCTTTGGAGGAAATTCCCGCTCATTACCGCAATGACAACATCTGGCTTTAATGTTTGGCGCACTTGTTCTATTTGATATTGATGCCCATTATGAAATGGGTTATATTCTGCTACAATCCCACAGCTCTTCATTTCACCAAATCCTTATTTCCGTGCTTTAAAAAACCAACGCGTATTGTTACCTGTAATCTCTTGATCAAAATCGGCACTTATTTCAATATTTGTGAAACCAGCTGCCTTTAATAGTTCCTGATAAGTTTCAATGGAATATGTGCGTTCTTTATGCAGTTCCATTTCACGCTTATATGACCCATCTGCTTGTTCAATAAAGAAGGATAAGTCATGTTCGATGGAATCCGTCTGCTCACCTTTAAAACTATCCCACATAAAGACTATGCCAGGAAGTTCGTCATGATAGGAGTAACCATCTAAGCTCGCAATGTGTTCAGTGGTGAAGACATCAAATAAAAAGACGCCTTCTTCTTCTAAGTGTGCATAAACTTGCTCAAACGTTTGCTCCAAATCTGACTTCTCTGGTAAGTAGCAAAGTGAATCGCAAAAACTAATAATGGCTTCATACGTCCCAAAATCTGTTAAGTCGCGCATATCTGCTTGAATGAGCGGGAAGTGAATCCCAGCTTCTTCTTGACGCACTTTTGCGAGCGATAGCATCTCCTCAGACAAGTCTAGCCCTTCTATAGAATAGCCTGCATCTTTTAGTAAAATACCGAGTTGCCCATTTCCACAACCCAGCTCTAAGATAGCTGTTCCGTTTGGCAAGTGATTCGAAACATAGTCACGCCAGTCTAAAAAAACAGCGTCATCCATCAGCTCATTGTAAACTTGAGCAAATATACCGTAGTTCATTACTCTGTGATCCACTCTGAAACGTCCACGTTTTTCGCTTCTGTCCACAGTGATTCTAATTTATAATGGCTACGCTCTTCTTCATCAAATACGTGAACAACAACGTCACCTAAGTCGATTAAGACCCAGTTCCCGCCTTGTTTTCCTTCAATATTAATCACGTTAACGCCTGCTTTTTCAGCTTCATCTACTACACTGTCTGAAATGGCATTAATTAATCGTGAGTTTGAAGCGTGTGTAATCACATTAAAGTCTGTAAGGATTGATATGCCACGCATGTCGATCGCCATAATGTCTTGTGCTTTACGAGCATCTACCGTACGGACCACTAATTCTAATAATTCTTCTGGTGCTTTTGTCATCTATAATTTCCTCCGATTACTCTGGTATCCAAGCGTTATATGAATCGATCGCTTTAGGATATATTTTCTGTTCTTGTTTTGTTAACTGTAAAATAGTTTCTTTGATTTTAAATCGAATCGCATCGTCTAGAGATTCATTTGCTAATTGACGTGCTTTTTTAACACCATCAAAAGTGCGACCACGTTCGATATAATCTGCGATAAAAATAACTTTTTCTACGTCCCCCATATCAGGTGCACCAATAGTATGGTATTTAATCGCATTTAGAATGGCTTCATCTTCCACTGCAAATTCTCTTCTTGCTTGGACTGCTCCAACAGGTGCATGCCAAATTTGGGGGCCATATTGTAACAAGTCCAGATCAAGATTTTCACTTATAATGAGATCAAGCATTTCACTACTTGACTCTTCTTTCGCCACATCGTGTAACAAAGCAGCGACACTCACACGTTCAGCATCTACAGCATACATTTCAGCTAGTTCCACTGCCATTTCTTCTACACGCAAAACATGATTAAATCGTTTATCAGATAAACGTCTGCGTACTTCTTCAATGAGTTCTTCGCGAGTGAATGAGGTGTAATTTTTCGTATACTCAATCAGTTGTTTCGTCATCCTGATACAATCCTTCCAAGGCAATATAATTTCTTACAGCTTCAGGGACTAAGTATCGAATCGAACAGTCCATCGCTACTTTTTTACGAATCGCAGATGAACTCAAATCGATTGTCGGAACATCCACCATAATAATCGGGTAATCCGAATCAGCTGAATAGCCCGGTCGCTTCACGCCTACAAATTGTACCAAGTCGATTAATTCATCGATACGATACCATGTCGGCATATCGGCAATCATATCGCCACCAACAATAAAATAAAAATCGACTGTTGGATAAAGGTCAATTAAGGCTTTCATGGTGTCATAAGTATAGTTTTTCCCACCTTGATCCACTTCAAACCGTTCAATTTCAAAATCTGTGTTGGTTGAAGTTGCTAACTCTAACATCTGTACTCGTATATTCGAGTCAATTGTCGTCTTTTTAGATGATGAGTGCGGAGGTTCAGCAGTTGGTAAAAAGAATATTTTATCTAAACCCAACTGATCTTTCACTTGTTCCGCTACCATTAAATGGCCTATATGCGGGGGATTGAAGGTTCCGCCAAGTATACCGACTTTGTCCCGTTTACTCGTTCGAATCTCTTCAATCAATACTTCCGGTTCTTCCACAATTGATTTTCTGTTCAACTTTTTTCGTCCCTTTCTGTTTATTTTATTTCATATCATTTATTCGTATACGACCGCATCGCCGGTCACCATCACATCATAATAGTTTTCAATGCTTTGTGCGGAGTAATTTAAATTAAAGACGGCATCAAATTTTCCTTCTTCAATATCTTCTCTCATTTCATCTAAGCAGGCATGATATGCTTTTGTATAAGCTCCGCGTGCCGTAGCTGTTTTGAAAAATCCTGGGCGAACACTTTTTACGTAAACAACCGGTTCTTTATAAACAAAACCATTCGGTATAGAGTCGTTACTCAAAATTGGACCCTCTACATCAAACCGTTTATCCATTGTAGGCTCGTAAGTTTTTCTTTCACGACGTGTTTGTGGCTCTTCAGTTTGATTTGAATGAGCTTGTTCCGCTGGATATTGATCTGGTCGTTCAACTGGCAGGTGCTTCACTTCTTGTAACTCACCCTGGTTGTTTTCTTCCATCAGTATATGCCCCCATTCTTTTTCGTTTTCTTTCGTATTATCATCCACTTCTTCACCTGGATAGATTTCTTCATCGTCTTCGCTAAGTTCTTTATCTATTCGACCAGTCGGAAGTGGCGATGCGATGGGATTCATAGTTTTTGGTTGCTTCCCTGAACGTTCTTGATGCACTTCGTAAAATAAGTCAATCGAATGATGATTCTTTTCGATGAGTTCTTCAATCACTGTGAAATCTTTGGTTGGTGAGCTAGATCCCACTCCGAAGTAAAATGTTTCATACGGGATATGCATTTCTAACTGATTATTTTCCTCAGATACGGACAGGTCATTGTCAAATGTCGCATAACCATAATTAATCCCCATTGGTGTATTGTAATCACTCGTGGTGGTATAGGCAATAAAGTTCGAATGCACAATCAATACGGCTGCCTGTGCTTTTCCAAACAGAGATCCTCTTGGTTCGCCAATAATAACGGCCTGAAATTCTGGATTTACTTTCCCAAAATGATCTTGTTCTTCTAAGTATTCGACTAATTTCCGAGGTTTTTTTTTCATAAAGGCTTGAATAAAACCTTTCGCATAGTCCACACCTTTATCTTCAAATTGATTGACATAGAAATTTTCGCTATAGATGATTTGCTCCATTGATGCCCCAACCTTTCATTATCTTTAAAGGATATTAGTTAGATTTTGGTAGCTCCGTTGAATATTTTTTGTATTTGTCTTCTGTAGCGGGTAAGTACAAAACAAGTACTTTCCCAATGACTTGTACAACTGTAATATCCGAGTTCTCTTCAATAAAAGTAGCTGCTTCTTTTGGTTCGATTGATGCATTTTGTAAAATGTTCACTTTCATTAATTCACGTTTCGATAAAGCCTCTTCGTATTCTGCGACAATATCTGCTGATAAATCATTTTTACCAATTTGGAATACGGGATTCATATTGTGCGCTTGTGCTCTTAAAAAACGCTTTTGTTTACCTGTTAATTTTTGCATATTCTTTTAAATCTCCTCAATGTTAGATAATTGCTTTACGAATATAAACGTCGATACCTTCAGGTGCCCACATCGATACTTTTGATCCTATTTCATCTACGGTTACCCACCCTAAACCAGATACGACTAAATCTGATGGTTCTTTCACATTAAATGAATGCTTCACTAATTTTACGGGCTTATCGTCCACTTTAAGAACTGGAGTCAATAATTCACCTGCTTGGCTTTCAAATAATGCATCCGCTTTTTCTAATTTCGTACGGTGTAACGGAATTTCGTTTGATTTATAAAATACGATTCCTTGTTTACCTGGTCCCTTTTCATAATCAAAACGAGCTAAACCACCTAGGAAGACACTTTGTTCTTCGTTTAATTGGTAGACGATTGGTTTAACCTCACGTCTTGGGATGACTTTTTTCAAATCTTGTGTTGTCAGGCTATTTGTCATATTCGAACGTAAAATAATACCTGGTGTATCAATAATCGCTTGACCATCTTCTAAAGGAATCTCAATACTACCTAAAGTTGTTCCCGGGAAGTAAGATGTTGTAATCACATCTGGTGAGTCTGTGGCGATATTAATAATTTGGTTAATAATTGTTGACTTACCAACGTTTGTCGCTCCTACAATATAGACATCGCGACCTTTACGTGCTTTATCAATCTTGTTCATTAACGTGGTAACACTATCTTTCTTGAGCGCACTCGTTAAGATAACTTCGTCTGGACGAAGACCGACGTCTTGCACACGCTCCGTTAGCCATTGACGGATGCGACCTTCACCTAAAGATTTTGGTAATAAGTCTGTTTTATTTCCAACAATAATTAGTGGGTTATTCCCAGCAAATCGTTGGATACCTGTAATCAAACTACCGTTAAAGTCAAAAATATCAATCACGTTTACAACTAAAGCATCTTTTGCACTAATTTCATGTAGCATCGTTAAAAAGTCATCATCTGTTAACTCCACATTCGAAACTTCATTATAGTGACGCAGACGGAAACAACGTTTGCAATAAACATCCGTTAATTCTTCTGCCGGTTTACTGAGTACCGATGATGGCACGTAACCCGCTTTATTCTCTTCGTCCGATTGTAGCTGTGCGCCACACCCGATACAGACTACTGTTTCATTATTCATTAATTCGCTCATCTAAAGAATCTCCCCACTTCATTTCTGGATTCGATTTAATTAAACCATTCATCACTTTCAGCTCAATAAATCGATTAAACTTTGTATTCCATGCATCAGAAGCCAAAATCGGCTTCACTAATACACTTTTAACCCCAAATCGATTTGCGGAGAGAACGTCTGTCATCACTTGATCTCCAACCATGACAATTTCTTCTTTGGGTAGACCTAATATATCTTGCGCTTTACGTAATCCGCGTCGAGAAGGTTTCAAACCTCGTGGTATGTAGTCCAATTCTAAAATATCAGCGACGACTTTTACGCGCTCTTCTGAATTGTTCGATAATAAAACCACAGGAATTCCCGCTTGCTTCATTTCTTTTATCCATAGTATTGATTCTTCTGTCGCTTCGGGATGGTTCCATGCGATCAGTGTATTATCTAAATCGGTCACGACTGCTTTAATATTATTCTTCTTTAATTGTGCTGGTGTAATCGTATAAATCGATTCAACCATCCACGTAGGTTTAAACCATTTTAACATAATCTTTCCCTTTACTATTTAATTTTTTATTCACTTTATTTGTATCAAATTAAGATGATAACAGGCTGTAAAAGTGATGACCTATCCTACCAAAAACAGAGAGCACGTAATGTACTCTCTACCTTTGTTATTCCTGTATTTTTCTAACAGGATGTGTTAATTCTAAAATTTCTACCGCCAGGAAATCGATGTTATCAAACTCTTGCTCATCAATATCAATGGTTAAATCGTTTAAAATAAATACATTACGATCGTGTACGTACTTTACGCGCGCACGCTCAACACCGTCTACTTCAAAACGACGGATTTGTACATTATCCGTATCATCTTCCATCATAGCCTCTAAACGTCGAATAATTGGTACTAATCTTGATTCTTGCATTTTTATCCATACCTCTCTCTGCACAAGTTGTGCAATTCTCATTCCTTATTTTACCAAATTTCGGTTGAAATTACAGCCTATATGTTCAGAAGATTGAAAAATAAGCATTTCCAACCATTTGAAACAGGAAAAAAATTCCGAATTTCCATCTTTCTCTAAGGAGTGATTGGTCGGTTCAATGCATAAAATAAGTTATTTTAATTGAAAGACTACTTATAGTAACACAAAAGC
>DAIOTD010000014.1:13816-24956 GCA_036752205.1 Atopostipes sp. | reverse complement strand
GTAATACGGGTCTTGCGATGGCAGCACATGCGGTAGAGCAAGGACATCATGTAATATTATGGAACCGCTTTAAAGATGAAATAGAGTCATTACTGGATACGCAAACGATTCATATACTGGGTAAAATAGAGGGGGCTTATAAACTTGATTTAGTTACAACAGATATAAAAAAAGCCTTGAAAGATCCAGATATTATATTAATTGCCACTCCTTCTTTTGTCCATCGTTATTTTGCTGAAGAAGTTGCAAAATATCTAAAGAATGAAACCATTATCTTACTATGTCCCGGTAGAACATATGGTGCATTAGAGTTTATAGAGACATTTAAACGATTCAATAATAAAGTTAGACCAGTCGTAGCAGAAACACAGACCGCAATCTATACTTGTCGCAAAACCAGCGATGATACCGTAGAGATATTGTCGATTAAATCAAATGTCCTCTTTTCAGCTTTAAATGCTGCTGACAATAAAACGATTTATGAAAAAGTGCCACCTTATATTCAAACGCAATTAAATCCGGCAAAATCTATTGTCGAGACATCGATAGGAACTGTCGGAATGATCATGCATTGTGCACCTTTACTATTAAATACAGGATGGACAGAGAGTAAGACTCAAAATTACAAATACTATCTAGAAGGTATTTCTCCTTCTATCGCAAAGATTCTGGAGAAAATTGATGAAGAGCGCATCGCTGTATCAAAAAAATTAGGCTATGAAGTCGAGAGCGTAAGAAAGTGGCTTGAACGAGTATATGATGTAAAAGGGGAAACTCTTTATGAAAGTATTCAAAATACTGTACCTTATAAAACGATTGAAGCACCTAACTCTTTAGATAATCGTTATATAACAGAAGATGTACCAAATGGATTAGTCCCCTTAGAATCTACAGGACATTCCCTAGGTCTTGAAATGAAATATACTGGGATTATTATTGAATTGGCCAATATATTATTAAATCGCGACTTTAGAAGTGAAGGTCGGAATTTAAAGAAAATTTTCCGCGACGATCAGTCGAAAATAGACGAATTTTTAAAAAGGAGTGAAGTGAGTGAATAACATTAAAAAAGAACGATTTGCTTTTATTAAACCTTTTTCAGATGCCCACACACTCGGTATTAACTCAATAGCAGAGTTATTGAAAGATTGTGGATATGATGTCCTAGTTGCAGATGAAACAATCGAAAAAACGGTTAACGATATTCGTTATCAAACAAACCAAGATATATTAATCGAATGGATAAAGGAAAATGACATTTCAAAGATTGGTTTAAGTTATCGATTAGATGAAGATGTAGCAGTCTCAATTGTTGGTTATGTGGTAAAAACATTAAGAGAACATCAAATGCTTGCTTATCAAGATGGTCCAATAAACACCATCTTTTTCGGTGGCTTGCCAAAATCATGTGATGCGATTGAGAAAGAATATAAAGGACTTGTAAAAACCTTTAAAGGTGGGGAGACTCCCGTTGAGACACTAACAAAATTAGAAGTCCCCAAAGAACGCATTCCACATTTCTTAATGGAAGGTAGTTCTTATGATGACGGGCGTATGGAGTTTGGTGAAGAAGTCATCAAAAAAGGTGCATACAAAAAATATACTTCAATCGATCGTTCAAACTACCCTGAGTTTGGTACGAAAAACGATACCGTGTTGAAGCGTTTAAAAAATACACCTGACAATCAAGACTTTGAACCTTTAATGCGTGCACATGTGGGTCCATTTTTGTCGACAGAAACGCGGATGGAGTCTGTGAATGAGTTTGCACGCTGGGCTAAAGCACTTGCTGATGCTCGATTTTTAGATATTGTTTCAATTGGTACTTCTCAACTCACTCAGTCGAATTTTGGCGAAGATTGGGAAGATCGAGTAAACGGTGGGGGAGTCCCAATTAACTCACCAGAAGAGTACCGCATGATTTATGAAGTATCCCGACCATTGTTATTGAGAACATATGCTGGGACAAAGAATATCCCAGAACTGGCACGTATTCATGAAGATACAATCAATATTAGCTGGCATGCGTTATCAATCTGGTGGTTCAACCAGTTAGATGAACGAGGTCCTTATAGTCTCTATGAGAATTTAAACCAACACTTTGAAACCATTCGATATATTGCATCAACCAATAAACCTTTTGAAGCGAATGTATCCCATCATTTTGGTTTCAGGGGAGCGGATGATGTGACATATGTTGTGTCTGCTTACTTAGCGGCCAAAGCTGCTAAAAAACTAGGTATTAAAACATATATTGCACAAAACATGTTAAATACACCAAGACCTACGTGGGGTATACAAGACTTAGCGAAGTCGAGAGCATTACTACACTTAATGAAAGATTTAGAGGATGACAGTTTTAAAGTATTACTGCAACCGAGAGCGGGTTTAGATTACTTTAAGACAGATTTAGAAGAAGCAAAAGTTCAATTAGCTGCTGTAACGGCGTTAATGGATGATATTGATCCACATAATGAAATGAGTCCACCAATTATTCACGTGGTTAGTTATTCAGAGGCGTCCCATCTTGCGACACCAGATGTTATAAATGAAAGTGTGCAAATTACTCAACAGGCTTTAAAAGAGTACCGTAAATTGAGAAAAAATGGGGAAATTGAAGACATGAGTAAAAATACGGATGTTGCTTCAAGGACAGAAGACCTTGTAAAATCTGCCCGTACGATTATAAGTGGCATTGAAACAACTATTGATAATACGTACACGCCCGAAGGATTTTATAAACTATTTGTGGCAGGTTTCCTACCGACACCGTATTTATGGAATACAGAAGATGAATATAAGCATGCGAAACACTTTAATACTCGCTTGGTAAAAGGTGGAATTAAAGTTGTGGATGACGAGGATAATGTTGTGAAATCAGAAGCTATAGTTGACTTTGCTAGAAGCAATGTAAAAGAAGTGAATTACTACTTCAAAAATAAATATAAGCAAAATATAGAATTATTATAAAGTAAAAGACACCTCTTAATCGAGTTGATTAAGAGGTGTCTTAATATTTTAGATTATCTCGTCATTTTTCCAAGCTTCAATAGCTTCTTCTACTAACCTTTCAACGAGTGCTGGCATATCATATCCAGCTACTTCTGCCATTAATGGATAATGTGCATAGCCTTCTTCTAAAGCAGGGATAGCGTTTAACTCAATAATATTCGGTACATTATTTTCATCGAGTTTGACATCTACACGAGCCATCTCGGAACAACCTAATACGTCATAAGCTTTTAAGACATTTTTCTCTATTTCATCCGCTAATTCCTGTGAAATGTCAGCAGGACAAGATCTTTCCACAACATTTTTAGCCTTGACATCAACTGTTTGCGAGTTTCCATATTCCTCTGGGATGATGATTTCCATAATCGGTAATATCTCAGGATTCTTTGTACCGAGCACTCCGACTGAAAATTCTCGTCCTGGTAAATAGCCTTCAACTAAGGCTGGTTGATTAAAGTTTTCGAGAATGTAAGCTACTTGCTCCCTTAATTCTTCCTCATTGTGCACTAAACTTTTGTCTGTTATCCCAACTGCCGATCCTTCACGAACTGGTTTGACGAACAATGGGAATGATAAGTCTGAGTCCAGTTTTGCGTCAACTGAGTAGAATGTTTGAAAAGGTGACACGGGTACATCTACAGCTTTAAATGTTGCTTTTGCATGTTCTTTGTTTAAAGAAACAACTTGTGGTAATAATCCAGATCCTACAAATGGCGTATCGAATAGTTCTAACATTCCAACAATATTTGCTTGTTCATCTTTATGATTTATTCCAACAGCTGAGTTGAAAATAACATCAAAATTTCCAGCTTGTTTAATATCGTATAAGAGATTTGTTGAAGCGGGAATTAAAGTAACAGCATGACCATTTGTTTCAAAAGCTTTCTTTATATTAGTAGCGATAATTAACGGTTGCTTATAACTTCGTGGATCCAACTCTTTTTCCTTATCTGTGATATCCTTCGGTTCGTTGTATACAAGTCCAACGTTATACATTTTTTAATCTCCACTCCTCTAAATGTGTTCCTTTATAAGTCACCTTCGACTACTTCAGTTTTTCAAATCATGTGATCGCTTTCTACATTATTGATGTTAAGGAACTTCTAATGGTTTCTCAAGTAATATGATTAAAATACACTTATTCATTAATTGAACGTGGTATACTATTAGAATCATTTTATAGTAAAGGTGAATACATTGGAAAAAGATAGATTGTTGAATAATATAGCAACACTTACTGAACAAATTAACTCATATAAGAGTAAAGAACAATCAGTAGATATGATTGCTGTTACAAAATATGTAGATAGTGATGTTATCCGATTATTATACGAACTAGGTATACGTGATTTTGGAGAGAATCGTGCGGATGAGTTGATAAGGAAACAGAATGAACTAGCTGATATTAATGGTGAGATTAACTGGCACTTTATAGGTCAACTACAAAGAAGACCCGTACGAAAGATTATCAATAAAATCTCATATCTCCATTCACTCGATCGAATGTCCCTCATAGAAGAAGTACATAAGAGAGCAGAGAAAACAGTAAAAGCCTTCTTACAAGTTAATATTAGTGGGGAAGAACAAAAAGGTGGCTTTGCCCCCGAATCTGTCACGGAATCTGTTCAAGAAATAAAAAACTATTCGAATATAGAAATTGTTGGATTAATGACGATGGCTCCACATGATGCGAAAGCCGAGGAGTTACAAACATATTTTAGAGAATTGAAAGATTTACAAGAAGAAATCGTGAACTTAAATCTTGATTATGCCCCGTGCGAATTTTTAAGTATGGGGATGACGGATGATTTTTCGATAGCCATAGAAGAAGGTGCGACACATATTCGTATCGGACGAGCACTCTATAAATAATATAGGATTTTGGTCAGTTTTTCTTGACTATGACATGCTAAGTAATTAATATAGAGCAAGTGTTTTCTGCTACACAAGCATATATAAGTTTTTTTAAGAAAGGAGCTTTTTAAGTGTTATTTGTATGGGATTATGTAAAGCAACATAAAAAATTATTAAGTTTAACCATTTTAGGAGCTGTATTTTTTGTTCTGGTCAACCTTGGTTTACCAACTATTTTAGCAATCATTATTAACGATGTTATTATCAATCAAGATACAGGGCAATTTTATTTTTTGATTGGACTAATGGCATTTGTCATTGTGTTTGGCCTCTTTGGTAATATTATGGTTAGTTATTCATCAAGTCGATTGACCAACCTAATGACGAAAGCTATTCGAAATGATTTGTATGATAAAATCAGTGATTTTTCACATACTGAATATGAGACGATAGGAGTTTCATCATTGGTCACTCGTTTAACAAATGATGCATTTGTTATTTTGCAGTTTGTAGAGATGATTTTACGTATTGGATTTAATACACCATTAATGTTTATTGGGAGTATTGTTTTAATTATCCGAACAAGTCCTTCGTTATCATGGATTCTAGCAGCTGCATTGCCGCTTATTTTACTGGTCATTTATTGGATTGCAAGAACTTCTGGACCCTTATCCGATAAAACTCAAAAGTTACTC
This sequence comes from Atopostipes sp., assembly GCA_036752205.1. Taxonomy (GTDB): domain Bacteria; phylum Bacillota; class Bacilli; order Lactobacillales; family Carnobacteriaceae_A; genus Atopostipes. The sequence continues at coordinate 19,395 of DAIOTD010000014.1, read as the reverse complement.
GATCGATTAAATATGTTCTCTAGAGAGAATTTAACGGGGTTACGTGTTATTCGTGCATTCTCTCGAGAAAAATATCAAGAAGATAAGTTTGCTTCTGTTAATACACAATACATGAACACCGCTAAATCTTTGAACAAATTAATGGGTTCAGCGATGCCTTTATTCTCACACGTTATGGTGATAACAATTGTATTTATCTTCTTATTATCCTTTGGACAGATTGAAGCCGGTACGATGCAAGTAGGAACTTTAGTTGCATTCGTTGAATATGCTTTTCATGCTTTATTCTCAGTGCTGATGTTCTCACAAATATTTATGATGTATCCTCGTGCTAGAGTCTCAGCCAATCGATTAAAAGAAATTCATGATATGCCGATTTCAATCGTTAATAAAGAGGATGGCGTAAAGGAAACAGAAACAAACGGTTATATTGAATTTGATCATGTATCTTTTGCTTATCCGGGTGAAACTGAAAACCCTGTATTAAATGATATCAGCTTTTCTGTAAAACCTGGTGAAATTATTGCATTTATTGGAAGTACAGGTAGTGGTAAATCTACTTTACTACAATTAATACCAAGATTCTTTGATGTCACATTTGGTCGAATTCTGATTGATGGTGTAGACGTTAGAGACTATGATTTAGATGCTTTACGTGGAAAAATTGGTTTCATTCCTCAAAAAGCTTTATTATTCTCAGGTACTGTAGGTGAAAACTTACGCTTTGGTAATGAAGATGCGACCGATACGGACCTAGATTTTGCTTCAGATATCGCTCAAGCTAGAGATTTTATCGAGCGAATGGAAGAGAAGTACCATTCTTTCTTGAGTGAAGGTGGAAGTAACTTGTCTGGTGGACAAAAGCAACGTCTATCGATTGCTAGAGCAATCGTTAAGGATCCTTCTATCTATATCTTTGATGATAGTTTTTCAGCATTAGACTATAAGACGGATTCTGAAGTTCGCCGCCGTCTGGCTGAAATTACCGAAGATGCTACTGTCATTATCGTAGCACAACGTATTTCAAGCATAAAAAATGCGGATCAAATTATTGTACTTGAAGAAGGTAAAATTATGGGTAGTGGTACACACGATGAATTGATGAAAAATAGCAAGATTTATCAAGAAATTGCCCAATCTCAATCGAAAGAAGAACAGGAGGATATTGTAAATGACTAATCAAAAAAACCCAGACAATATTTCTCTATTTAAAAGTTTTACAAGAATTTGGCCATATATTCGTGATTATAAAGCCAGTATGTTTGGTGCCTTATTCTTAGTTGTTTTACAAGTTATAGCAAACGTATTAGAACCATTTATCTTTGGTTTAATTATTACAGAAATAACAGCGAACGTTATCGAGATGGTTAAAGGTATACCGGGTGCTGGATTAAACTATTCATACATTTATACAATGTTAATTATCTATTTTGTCAGGGGAGTGGTTGGACAGCTATCTACATTTGGGTCAACTTATCTGATGACAGAAGCTGTTCAGAATATGACATTTGATCTTCGAACAACCCTTTCTAACAAGTTAAATCGATTACCCGTTTCATACTTTGATAGTCGTCAATTCGGTGATATTTTAAACCGTATTACAAACGATATCGATACGATTTCAAATGCATTCCAAATGTCTATTTTACAAGTGTTTAATGCAGTTCTGCAGTTAACATTGGTTATTGCGATGATGGCTTGGATTCAGTGGCAGTTTGCTTTAGTCATGATTGTCATCATCCCATTGTCAGCCTTGGTTGCAAAAGGTATGATTAATAAGTCGCAGCCTTATTTTAAGGAACAAGCGGATGTACTTGGTCGGATGAATGGTTTTGTTCAAGAAAACTTAACAGGTTTTAATGAAATTAAACTATATGGACGTGAATATCAATCTGCAGAAGAGTTTGGTGTGATTACACATCAATTAAGTGAAGTTGGTTTTAAAGCGAGCTTTATTTCAGGCCTAATCCGTCCGTTTATTACCTTCATCGCTCACAGTGCTTATGTAGTTATTGCATTATTCGGTGGGTTACTTACTCTAGCTGGCCGTATGACAATTGGTAACTTACAAGCCTTTACTCAATATGTCTGGCAAGTAAACCAACCAATGCAAATGTTGTCTCAGTTGACTGGTTTATTACAAGCAGCAGCGGCAGCAATTAACCGTGTACTAGAAGTAATCGATGAAACGGATGAAGATCAAAGCTTTTCAGACTCGATGGACATCGGTTTTGAAGGCGATGTTGATTTTGATGACGTTTCATTCAGTTATTCTCCAGATAATCCATTAATACAAAACTTTAATGTGAATGTTTCGCCTGGTGAGACAATCGCTATTGTCGGACCAACAGGTGCTGGTAAAACCACTCTTATTAACTTGTTAATGCGTTTTTATGATGTGGACAGTGGTAAAATCACGGTAGAAGGAAAAGATATTCGTACGTTATCTCGTCAAGAATATCGCTCGTTATTCGGAATGGTCTTACAAGATACTTGGTTATTTGAAGGGTCGATTAAAGAAAACCTTCGTTTTGGTAACTTAGCGGCTACAGATAAAGAAATCATCGAAGCTGCGGAAGTGGCTAACGTGGATCACTTTATACGTACTTTACCAGGTGGTTATGACATGGTCATGAACGAAGAATCGTCAAATATCTCCCAAGGGCAAAAGCAGTTGTTAACCATTGCTCGGGCATTATTATCTGATCCTAAAATATTAATACTAGATGAGGCCACAAGTTCAGTTGATACACGATTAGAGATATTGATTCAAAAAGCGATGGATCGATTAATGGAAGGGCGAACAAGTTTCGTTATTGCTCACCGTTTATCGACTATTCAAGATGCTGATCGCATACTGGTTATGGATAAAGGGCAGATTATTGAAACAGGTACACACGATGAGCTCATTGAGCAAGACGGTTTCTATAATCAACTATATCAAAGCCAATTTACAGATTAATAGGAATAAATTAGAGACTGGGCTTAGGCTTAGTCTCTTTTTAATTCAAATGGACATTACAATTTTCTTTACTAATTATTTCTTACTTATATATTAAAGATGAAAAACATGATAAGATATCTGTATCATTAGTAAAAGATGAATAGAAATTAAGTAGTTTATTAATTAGAAGTAGGAAGTGTCAGTATGATTGAAATGAGCTCAAACCGCGATTTGTTTAAAAGATTATTTATACGGATTATTATTACAGTACTTATTATTCTAACGGTAGTATTTGGTATACCGGTAATTTTCAAATATTTATTTCCTTTTATCCTTGCGTTTGCAATTGCAGCATTTCTAAACCCACTTATAAATTTTATCAATAAAGGGTTAAGTAAAATCAAAATAATATCCTCAGTGTCTAGGGGAATGATTACATTACTTATTACGATTCTAATTTTACTTGTTTCAGGTTATGGTCTGTATACAATTGTGATGACCTTGTTACAGGAAATTTTTGGCTTAGCGAATACTATTCAGAATAATTGGGGAACAATTGTTAAAGTTTTTGAAAATACGGAAAGATGGTTAACTTTTCAAATTAATATTCTACCTCCTGAAGCGATTGAAATTGTCGAAGGTGTGATTGATAACATTCTAGTGTTTTTAAGAAACTTTACAGGTAATTTACTAAACTACACAGTTGCTATATCTGGTTTCCTTATTTCTAAGGGTGGTTCCTTAACACTAAACCTAGTTACTTTCTTCCTGTCCCTATATTTTATTATGTCCGACTATGATCGTATTAAGACTCGGGTTAAAAGCCAAGTACATCCAAACATTTTAAAGACAACACGCTTATTGAGAAACACAATCGTTCTAGGAGTTGGAGGTTATGTAAAAACACAATTTTTACTATCGTTTACAGCTTTCGTTGTTATGTTTATCGCTTTTAGTCTTTATGGAGTAGACTATGCGTTAACAATTGCTTTTGTATTGGCAATTGTTGATATTATTCCATTAATTGGAACGATTGCTGTTTTGCTTCCTTGGGGAATTTACGAATTAATTTTTGGAATCACCAACTTTGGAGTTTTCTTAGTTCTTCTAGGGATAGGATTCTTCATTTTTAGACGATTAATTGAACCTAAAATTATGGGTACCCAGACTGGATTACATCCATTATTCGCACTAATCGGTATTTACGTCGGTATTCAATTTTCTGGTCTCTGGGGAGCCTTACTCGGACCATTAGTTATGGTTGTTTTTATTGGCATCATTAAATCTGGCATTTTAGATAATACCTTTGCTGATATGAATGAGGTCTATCATAAAATTAGTACGACACTCAATCGAAAATAAGGTTCACATTGTATATTGTTTATGTTATAGTCTAAAAAGGTAGGTGAGGCTACTAAAAGGATACGGGTTACTACCGCAAAAAAGTGGAGACACTTTGCGCAGGTCAACAGTCTTTATCAACAACAAGGTCTAGACTAATGTAATTTCAGCGCCTTTTAGAGCTAAAGCTCGAACGTCTAATATTTTCGTTTGGATTCGACAGGTCTGCCATTTTGGTGGACCTTTTTAATTTTTTTAGGAGGTGAATTGATATAGGGGAATCCAGTCGACCTCGAGACTGCCATAAATGAGGAGGAATAAACATGAACACAACACAAATTTTGGAAAAAATGAAGACAATGACTGCTCACGACAAAGCTAATTGGTTAGAAGAAATATCCATGAAAGAGCGAGCACAAGCTATTAATTTAATGACTAAAGATGAATTGGCTGAAGTATTCTATTTACTATCACCTGAAGCACGCGAAGATTTACTTGAAGGTTTATCCGATCCAGATATTGCTGAATTGATACAACTTCAAGAATCTGATGACTTAGTCGATGCTTTACAGGAAATGCCAGCGAATTTAGTGATTAAATTACTGCAATATGTGCCTGATGACAGAAGAGAAATGATTAATAAGCTCTTACACTACCCAGAAGAGAGTGTAGGAAGTTTAATGAGTGTGGACCTTGTGACTGCTAAAGAGACCAATACTCGTTCCGAGATACTTGATAAAATCCAACACTCTAGTGGAGGACCGGAACATCTAAACCAAATTTATATTATGGATGACGGACGACACCTTATTGGTTTTATTTATTTATCTGATTTAATTAAATCGAATGATGAAACGATTACAGAATTGATCCGTTATACGACACTTCATGTTAAAACATATGATGATCAAGAAATAGCATCTGATTTATTTATGAAGCATCAATTACTGTCATTACCTGTAGTCGATTCTGAATCTCGATTAGTTGGAATCCTGACAGCTGATGATATTTTTGAAGTTATTTCCGATGAGATTCACGAAGACTATATGCGTCTTTCGGGTGTAGCCAAAGATGAAGACGACAAGAAAACCTACTTAGAACGTTCTGTTTGGTCATTAACTAGAGAGCGAGTCGGTTGGTTACTGTTCTTAATGATTTCAGCAACCTTGACAGCATATGTTATCCAGTTTTACGAAGGGGTACTTGCATCTAGTGTTGTATTAGCAGCTTATATTCCAATGCTAATGGATAGTGGTGGAAACTCCGGTACACAGGCTTCAACACTGATTACTCG
>DAIOTD010000014.1:9933-13716 GCA_036752205.1 Atopostipes sp. | reverse complement strand
TCAACCAAGATCCAGCTGTAATGGCAGGACCTCTTATTACCACATTCGTCGATACGTTTGCATTGATCATTTATTTCCAAATGGCTAGTTTCTTACTAGGTTTATGATTTTATAATGAATAAATTCAAAAGCTCCTATTTTAAGTGAAAACTTATGTAGGAGCTTTTTCCTTTTCTGGTGCATCATTAAGCCCTTACAGCGGAAATAAGTTTAAAATATTTATGTATATCGCTTGGGTTTTTGCTCGATTATTGTTACTTTGTTTACTGTATGTATTTTATGAAACACAAAACTGTTTAAATAAAAATGAATCAAAGGAGTAAAACATTGACTACAAAGATTGAAGTCGAAAATCTAACCAAAATATTTGGTGAAAATCAAGATAAAGCACTAGAATTTACAAAGCAGGGACGAAGTAAGAATGAAATCCTGGAAGAAACAGGAGCCACAGTAGGGGTGTATGAAGCGAACTTAAAAATTAATGAAGGTGAAATCTTCGTTATTATGGGGTTATCTGGTTCAGGTAAATCAACACTGGTTCGTATGCTAAACCGTCTCATCGAACCAACAGCTGGTGCGGTGAAAATTGATGGTGAAGATATTATCCAAATGAATGAAAAAGAATTACGTGATGTGCGACGAAAGAAAATATCCATGGTATTTCAAAACTTTGGATTATTTCCACATAAAACAATTTTAGAAAATACAGAGTATGGACTTGAAGTACAAGGTATGGATAAAGTGGAGCGAAGAGAACGTGCAGAACAAGCCTTAGATAATGCTGGTTTATTACCTTACAAAGATCAATATCCAGATCAGCTATCTGGTGGAATGCAGCAACGTGTTGGTTTAGCGAGAGCTTTAGCAAACGATCCAGAAATCATATTAATGGATGAGGCTTTTTCCGCATTAGATCCATTAATTCGCCGAGATATGCAAGACGAGTTACTTGAACTTCAAAAAAATCAAAAAAGAACAATTATTTTTATCACGCATGATTTAAACGAGTCTCTAAGATTGGGCGATCGAATTGCGATTATGAAAGATGGTCAAGTTGTCCAAGTTGATTCTGGTGATGATATTTTGATGAACCCAGCCAACGAGTACGTTGAACGTTTTGTTGAAGATATTGACCGTTCATTAGTTTATACAGCTGAAAATATAATGTCGACTACACCGGAGTACATCGTGAAAGACGAAAACACTACTCAATCAGCACTTGATCATATGGTGAAGATGGATATCTCAAATATTATTGTTGTTGAAAAAGACATGACTTTGGTCGGTTATCTCGATAGAGAAGAAGTCGGGTCAGCAATTAGGAATGGTTATACTGAAATTGAACCTTTCATTCATACAACTTTGCCTACAGTGCGTCCAAAAACACTCGTTAAGAACTTGTATGATATTATCCATGATATCGACACACCAGTAGCTGTAATTGATACGGAAGATAAGTTAATAGGTATTGTTGTTCGTGGAGCGGTATTATCGGCATTATCTGAAGAGGGAAGAGATGACGTTTTGAATACTTAGTATGACTCAATATTGATAAAAATTATATATAATTAAACAATCGAAAGGAATCCAAACATGTTTGAATTACCATTACAACAATTACCTGTTTCTGAAATAGTCGAACAAGCTACACAATGGCTAGTCGATACATTTAGTGGCTTCTTTAGCTTTATAACGCTTTACGGCTCTCGATTTATGAGTAGCTTTACAAATCTTTTAGGAGCAATTCCACCATTTCTATTTATTTTAATCGTTGCGTTGCTAGCCTATTTCGCTAATGAAAGAAAAATGGGTTTACCCGTGTTTACATTAGTCGGTTTAGGTTATATTTTAAACCAAGGTCTATGGATACAGTTAATTGACACGATTGCTTTAATCATAATTGCTGCGGTCGTTACAATTATTATTGGAATCCCAATTGGAATTTTATCTGCCAAGAGTGATACGGCAAATGCTATTGTGCAACCCATTCTAGACTTTATGCAGACAATGCCAGCGTTTGTTTACTTAATTCCTGCTGTTGCATTCTTTGGAATCGGTATGGTCCCGGGAATATTTGCCTCGTTTATCTATGCTTTAGCACCGACCGTTCGTTTTACGAACTTGGGTATACGTGAAATTGATCCTGAATTGATTGAAGCATCTGAATCATTTGGGAGTACAGATAAGCAAAAGCTATTTAAAATTGAATTACCTTTAGCTAAAAATACAATCATGGCTGGTATAAATCAAACAGTTATGCTCACACTATCAATGGTTGTTATTGCATCTATGATTGGTGCACCAGGGTTAGGTGGTAATGTCTTAACGGCTTTACAAAGAGCAAGAGTTGGGGAAGGATTTGTATCTGGACTAGCAATTGTTATCTTAGCTGTTATTGTTGACCGTTTAACACAATCTTTTGGTCGAGATAAAAGATCATAATGAATTTGAAAGGAAAAAATATGGTTAAGAAAATATTACTTGGAATTTTTGCGTTATTTGGACTTATTTTAACATTTGGTAGCGAGGGTGCTTATGATACAACTTTTAGTTTTGGCGGCGATCAAAAGCCGAGTCTGACTTTATCGCATAATGCATGGGATGATGGCATAGCAACATCCGCTGTTATCGCTACAGTACTGAGAGACGAAGGCTTTACCGTCACACCTGTACAATTAGATCCGGCTATATTATTTAACTCTATAGCAACAAGTTCATCCGATTTCACAGTTTCACCTTGGAGATTATCACATGGTAACTATATTGAAGAGTATGAAGATCAAATCGATATTGTTCGTGCACATGCAGTAGGTGCTGAAAATGGACTAACCGTTCCTGCTTATATGGAAGATGTAAATAGTATTGACGATTTAACGGATGAAGCCAATCAAACAATTACCAGTATAGAGCCAGGTGCTTCATTAATTGATCAAGCCAACGATATGTTAGATATTTATCCGAATTTATCTGAATGGGACCTACAGGTTTCATCAACCGGAGCTATGCTGACTGCATTAAGACAGGCCATGGCAAATGAAGAAGAAATTGTCATCACTGGTTGGAGACCGCATTGGATGTTTTCAGAATTTGATTTAAAGATGCTTGAAGATCCAAGAGAAGCTTACGGTACAGGAGAAGAGTTGCTAACGATTGCACGACAGGGTTTAAAAGAGGAGAACCCACGAGCATATGAAATTTTAGAAAACTTCTCATGGGAAGTTGAAGACATGCAACAAGTGATGTTGTACTTACAAGATGATATGTCGCCAACAGCTGCAGCTAGAAAATGGTTAGATGAGAACCCAGAAAAAGTAGAAGAGTGGGTTCAAACTTCAGAACAATAAATACAAGACAGCATTTACAGATAGTGGTAACAACTTGTTTCATAAAATTATCCGAATCGTCTTTGTTTTTTCACAAGGTATGTTATACTATCATTTGTAATTAAATAAATGGGGAGCTTCAGCTGAGAAAGGTAAGACCTGACCCAAAAACCTGATCTAGATAATGCTAGCGTAGGGAATATACGAGACTATTTATATAGTCTTTGTGGATTAGCTATTTTGAAGCTCTCTAGAAGTCATTCTAGGGAGCTTTTGTGTATTTATTGAAAGATAGCTTTAATATGGTCAATATTTAAACCAAATATATCTGAGCCTTTATTTATAATAAAATAAAAAAGGGGATCACAATGCAATCAAATCGTTTACGGATATTAATGGAAGTTGCAATATTTGCAGTTATTTCATTAATTTTAGATTTATTTATTCCTTCAACATGGGC
>DAIOTD010000014.1:6706-9833 GCA_036752205.1 Atopostipes sp. | reverse complement strand
TCAGAAACTTTAACCACCTTGTTCGTTTTAATCTTGTTAGCCCAATCCTATAAAAGACTTATTTTAGTAGAAAACTAATAGACTATTTTAGAAGCAGTTCTTTTACGAGAGCTGCTTTTTAGTTTCAGTTTAATGTAGGTGATCTTACTCACTTGACCGACCTCATAGTACTTTATGGATAGAACAATTTATATTGCATCTACTGACTTTCTCCTTTTAGATAATTTTCCATCATAATATACAAAAATGTGCTATAATAAATATGAAGATAAGATTAGAATATATAGAGAGGAGGAAATGCTGTGACCTCAACCTTAGAAAGTAAAATGGGAATTTTATCCGTTGTTGAAGCCATTTCAATATTTGAAGAGAGATACCCGAATAATGACTGGAATAAACTACAAATTGAAGACGAAGGCCCTTTTATAAAATATGAAATGGTTGGTAATGATGGTGAAAATCGTAATCGATTAGAAATCAACGCTCATACGGGAACAGTCATAAAGGATAAGCAAAAGTCTCTTAAAGCTAAGGCAAAAGATAGTTCAAGAAGAGAACGAAAAAAACTCAATATGAAAGATTTATTACCATTAACACAAGTAAATAGGATTGCACAAGAGCAGGCAAGAGAAAGTAAACCATTCCAGTGGGAGCTCGATCGACAAAAAGAGCGAACGGTCTGGAAAATAGAATTTGCAGATGCGAACGGTGAACAAATTTTTGAATATAAGATTGATGCACAGGACGGATCAATTATTCAAATGAAAAGAAAAAGATAAAAAAATGGTATAAGAAATGCCAGATTAGATACTGGCATTTCTTTTTACTATGCAATTTCTTTTGTAGATAAAGATGATGATTAAAAATATGGAAGAGAAATGAGGCAGTAGTGGATATAATAGGATCAATTATTTTATTTGGGTTTATACTTATAATAATATTCGAGACATCTTAATCCCAACAGTTAAATCAATGTTCGAAGTGGTTACAGTTGTGCTCAGCATAGCGTTCACTTTATATATTACGTTCACTTTTGGCGTGAACATCTTACATTATCTAATTGGTGTATTAGGGACTATCATTCTTGCTCTCGGATTATTTAGACGTGGCATTACCCAAAACGGCTTTCAATCTATGCGTGGCTTACCCACCGGTTCATGGGACAGGATAAGTGCTGTAAATATTGAAAAAAGTGATTCAGTGAAAATATCATTTACGTCACAGTCCTTTTTTTATGAAGTACAATACTATTCCTGGGAATATTATGAAGATATTTTGGAGTTGTTAGAAAAGAACCTCTCGAAAGAGATTCTATTCTTTGAATAGATTTAATGATAGTAAGTATTTATTTTTAATTTACTTAATTTAACAAACACCATAGATTTTTTATATGCCATATTGTATACTTACAATATTGTTGACTATATACGTTTCATCACATTATTCTTGTGATGAAACTTTTTGTGTGTATTTACATAGTATGTTATTTGGGGAAATGATTATTTTATACTTGGGGGATAAAAATGGATTTACAACAAATGCTTTTCGAGTTCTTTGGCGGACTTGGAATTTTTATTTTTGGATTAAACTTCATGGGAGACGGACTTCAAAATGCTGCAGGAGATAATTTAAGAAATATTCTAAACAAATTTACATCCACGCCACTTCGAGCTATCTTAGCGGGGGCAGCGGTAACAGTTCTTATTCAAAGTAGTTCTGCAACCACAGTTTTGACGGTTGGTTTAGTCAGTGCAGGCTTTATGTCACTTAAACAAGCTATCGGTATTATTATGGGAGCAAACATCGGTACGACAATTACTGCTTTTATAATTGGATTGAATGTGGGCGCTTACGCGTTACCAATTATTGGTGTCGGTTCACTTATTATGTTCTTTACAAAAAATAGACAAATTGAGAACATCGGTAAAACTATATTTGGTTTTGGAGCTTTATTCTTAGGATTAAACTTAATGGGAGATGCGATGGCACCATTACAGCTGCTGCCAGAATTCCGAGAGCTCATGCTTAAACTTTCAGAAAATCCTATCTTAGGTGTTGCGGCTGGAACAGTAACTACTTTAGTTGTTCAAAGTTCGAGTGCAATGATTGGGATTACTCAAGAAATGTACACACAAGGTGCTATGACTTTAGAAGCAGCTCTACCATTATTATTTGGAAGTAATATTGGTACAACAATTACGGCTATTTTAGCTGCGATTGGTACAAGCATTGTAGCCAAACGCACAGCAGCTTCACACACAATTTTCAACGTAGTAGGTACAATTGTGATTATGCTATTCTTTAATCCGTTTGTCTCATTAATAGCGTACCTGTCGACTATATTAAACTTAAACCCAGCTATGCAATTAGCATTTGCGCACGGTATATTTAATGTCATTAACGTTTTAATTCAAATGTGGTTTATTAGCCAAATAGCTGCTCTGGTTACTAAAATCGTGCCAGGTGAAGTAGAAATAGTTGGATACGATAACTCTCGTTTAGACCATAACTTAATCCATACTTCACCAGGTTTGGCGTTAAACTTAGTAAAAAATGAAATTATTCATATGAGTGATATCGTTATTGAAGAAGTAGATACGGTTTATAGTTATATGAAGAACCGTAATGAAAAAGACTTTGAAACTGCGAGAAAACTCGAACAAACAGTTAATGATATAGATATTCAACTGACAGAATATTTAATGAATATTTCAGCTGAAGAGTTACCAAACAAGAGTTCACAAGAACATACGAGTTTATTGGAAATTATGAAATATTTAGAACGTATTGGCGATCATAGTGAAAGTATCATAAGAAATATTAAAGAGGGTAATGAGTTGGCTCGCCAAAAAGTTAAATCTGGTGAATCTGTCGAATACCTATATGACGAAGATGTTGTACGTATGTTCAAACTTATTCGAGAGAATATTGCTGAGGCAGTGGAATCATTTACATCAAATAATCAAGCATTAGCTAAGAATGTTTTTGCACGAGAAAAAGAAATCAACGCTTTAGAAGATGAACTTCGCAAGAAATATATCGACTTATTAACTAAAGGAATCGGTCGTCCATCAGATGGGATCATGTTCGTAGACATCGTTTCTAGTTTAGAGCGTATGAGTGATCA
>DAIOTD010000014.1:0-6606 GCA_036752205.1 Atopostipes sp. | reverse complement strand
TCTAAACCGTTGGATGAAACGAAACAAATAGTGAATCGAATTGTAAATGATATTGAAGGTGTTACAGCAGTCACCTCTGGGGGTGGATGGCTAGACGCTTACCATGAAGATGGTGGAAAAGGTTCAGCTATCGAATGGCTACAAAAAACAAAAAACATCAAAATTGACGAAACCATCGCATTTGGTGATAGTTTAAATGACAGCAGTATGATGCCATATGCTAAATACTCTGTTGCAATGAAAAATGGTGATGATGATTTTAAGTCATACTGTGATTATGAGATTGGTACGAATGAAGAACAATCGGTCATCGAGGTATTGGAGACTTACCTAGTGACAGATAATCTTGACTTTATGGAGCAACATAAAAAATAAATTCACAATCTAATATCTAACGTGAACAGATTCTTTCTTAATGGAAAGAATCTGTTTTTAATTACTAATCAAATACTCATTAACTGGTATTGTTTTTGTAGACAACTATTTAAAACTTCAAATACTTTTACAATGAATAGATAAGAATAGCATAGTATCAAGATTAAAACATTTTTAAAAATGAATAAAAACTAAGCTAATTATCATTAAGTTTAACTAAAACTAATTAATTATTCATTTTATTCTAATAATTAGTTGACATCCTTTAGAATAGTGGTAATATAGGGAATAATATTTTGAAGGAGGGAATAAATATGATTAAGTATAAAAAAAGATTAAGTTTATTATTTGTAGCTTCAGCAATGCTTTTAGCAGCTTGTGGGAATGACGGAGATAGTGCAGGTGATGGTGATACTGCTATTTTAAGGGTAGCAAATGGAGCTGACCCGGTAACGTTTGACATTCAAGCTACGAATGACCAAGCGACAACTCGAATTGCTAAGCAAATCTACGAAACTCTAATTTTCCAAACAGCTGACCTAGAACTTGTCCCTGGACTTGCAACAGAGTGGGAAGAAGTTGAAGAGAATCTCTACGAATTTAAACTACGTGAAGATGTCACTTTCCATAATGGGGAGCCATTTACTGCAGAAGACGTAGAGTTTACGTTACGACGAGCGGTTGATTCTCCAACCATTGGACATATTGTTGGCTCAATCGATCCGGATACTATCGAAGTTATGGATACACATACTATTCGTGTAGGAACTTCGGATACATTTGGACCATTCTTAACGCACTTAGCTCACCCAGCGGTAGCTATTTTAAATAAAAAGGCTGTTGAAGATGCTGGTGAAGACTACGGAACACTATCAGCAGTTGGTACGGGGCCATTTGAGTTTGAGGAATGGATTTCAGGTTCATCTGTTACAGCTAATCGATATGAAGAGTACTGGGGAGACGCACCTGAGATTAGTCGTATTGAGTTCAATACCGTTGCAGATCCGAGCGTACGTTTAATCGAATTAGAAAGTGGTTCAGTCGATATTGCTTATGATATTTCTCCTTCTGACATGCCAGCAGTACAGGATAATGACGATTTAACATTGATTAATACACCAAACTTAGGCGCTGAGTATCTAGGACTTAGCCTATACAATGATACACCATTACGTGATGTGAAAGTTCGTCAAGCAGTTGCTCATGCAATTGATGTAGCAGCGATTATTGATACGGTTTACATGGGGGTTGGTGACCGTATGTCTGGTCCAATTAACGAATTAGTATTCGGGTATAATGACGAATTAGATCCGATTGACTATGACTTAGATGTAGCCAAAGACTTACTAACCGAAGCCGGTTACGAAGGTGGAGGTTTCTCACTTAGTTTATACGTAGGTGATAATAGTCAAGAACGAATTAGAGTATCTCAAGTTGTTTCTGAAGCTTTATCTCAAATTGGTATCGACGTTGAAGTGGTTCAAATGGAGTGGGGAGCTTATTTAGATGCCGCAGCAGTTGGAGAGCCTGACATGTTCTTACTTGGTTGGACAACTGTTACAACAGATGCGGATTACGGACTCTATCCATTATTCCACTCGAACAGCTTTGGTGAAGCTGGTAATAGAACGTTTTACGAAAATGATCGAGTAGACGAGTTACTAGACTTAGGACGATACACAACTGAACAAAGTGAACGCGAAGACTACTATAAAGAAGTTCAAGAAATTTTACATGAAGAATTACCATGGGTATTCTTACAAACACGTGAGAACGTAACAGGTATAAGTAACCGAGTAAAAGGTTTCGAACATCATCCTATGGGTAGTTACGATTTAAGTACTGTCACCATTGATGCCGAGTAATAAAATATAGATTGTGAGTAAGGGTCGTGACAACGGCCCTTTCTTTGTTAGGAGAGATAAGTATGTTGCGTTATATAGTGAAGCGTTTATTGTGGTTGATTCCAATATTACTTGGTGTAACCTTTATTGTTTTTACAATCATGTATCTTTCTCCAGGAGATCCTGCAACAATTATCCTTGGTGAAGGAGCTTCAGTAGAAGCTTATGAAGCTTTAAGAACAGAGTTAGGACTTGATCAACCTTTTATTGTTCAATTTTTAAATTATGTAGGAGACGTTATTTTTCGTCAAGATTTAGGACGTTCTTACGTATCGAATCGTGTCGTTTTAAGTGAAATTCTTGTCCGATTGCCTAATACCATTAAATTGGCTAGTTGGAGTATATTACTTGCAACATTAATAGGAGTCCCATTAGGAGTAATCTCAGCCACAAGGCCCTATTCGAAACTGGATAATGTGGTGATGTATATATCACTACTTGGTGTATCCATGCCAACATTCTGGCAAGCACTATTATTAATCATCCTCTTTACGTCAACATTAGGATGGTTGCCTGCAACAGGATTTACAACATGGCAACATATGATAATGCCTGTATTTGCCTTGGCAACATCATCAATGGGAACCATATCCCGAATTACACGTTCAAGTATGATGGATGTCTTAGATCAAGATTATATTCGAACTTCAAACGCTAAGGGTGTACCAGAAAACCGAATTATTTTTCAACATGCCTTACGAAATGCTTTAATACCGGTAGTAACGATTATAGGCTTGCAATTCGGTGCCTTACTAGGCGGAGCCGTTTTAACTGAAACTGTCTTTAGTATTAATGGTCTAGGAACCATGATGGTAAACGCTATTCGTACTCGCGATGCCATGATGGTACAAGGTGGCGTATTATTTATTGCCTTTATATTTACACTTGTTAACCTCTGTGTCGATATTTTATATGCTTATATCGATCCGCGGATCCGCTCACAATACGATTAAAAGGAGGAGTAATTATGCTTTCTAGTAAAAAAAGTGTTAATAAAGCTGAAGAAGAAATGCGAAATATTCCTCAAGGTTCATGGCAAGAATCATGGGATGCATTGAAACGAAATCGTCGTGCCATGTTAGGTTTAGCATTTATTGTCATTTTGTCAACTATTGCAATATTTGCAGATCAAATTGCCCCATATGGAATGAAGGAACAGAATTTAAGTAATGCTTTACAGTTTCCAAATGCAACACACTGGTTAGGAACAGATGACTTAGGTCGTGACGTTCTTAGTCGAATGATTTATGGAACGCGTATTTCATTAACAGTTGGTGTGAGTGCTGTATTTGTCGCGTTACTAATTGGTGGTTTTTTAGGTATCATTGCCGGATATTATAAAGGTAAAATTGATACACTAATTATGCGGTTTTGTGATATTTTACTATCAATTCCATCCATTTTACTTGCTATAGCGATTGTTGCATCTCTAGGATCAAGTTTACAAAACATGGTTATTGCAATAGGAATAGCAAATATACCAGTCTTTGCTCGTATTATCCGTTCAGGTGTTATTTCGGTTAACGAACAAGAGTTTATAGAAGCAGCAGATGCCTTGGGAGCGAATGATGCTCGTATAATCTTTAAACATATTATTCCAAATATCTTATCCCCTATCATTGTTCAATCATCTATGGGGATTGCATCCGCTATTTTATCGGCGGTTGGATTAGGATTTATCGGATTAGGTTTAGAAGCATCTATTGCGGAGTGGGGAACGATGCTAAACTCAGGTCGAGGTTATATCCGCACACATTATTATTTAACTTTTTATCCTGGTTTAATCATTATGCTAACGGTCCTATCATTCAACTTACTAGGTGATGGTTTGCGTGATGCAATTGATCCTAAGATGAGAGAGAGGTAATCGGTTATGAAAACGTTAATGAGTATTAAAAACTTACAAAAATATTTCCCAGTAAAGAAAGATAATTTTTTTCGAATAGGGACAGAATATGTTAAAGCGAATAAAGATATTTCTATTGATATCCTTGAAGGAGAGACGCTTGGCATTGTAGGAGAAAGTGGTTGTGGAAAATCGACATTTGGTCGAACAATTATTCAACTACACCGCCAGACAGGGGGTTCTACCTTATACTATGGCGAAACCATTGAGAACTTTATGCCTGAATATGTCCAAAAAGTCTATCGTAATTTGCCTAAGATATCAGGTGACTATGCAGGTGATTTAAATACGATTGAAGGGATGGAAGAACAGCTTAAACTGCTAGACGGTGAAGAAAAAGATCAAGTATATGAAAGCTTACGTCTTAAGAAAATTGAATTTGATAACGTATATGGGAACACTTTACGTTTAGTAGGTGGTTTGATCACTCACAATGATCTTAAGATGGTCAGTCGCGCTTTACTTAATCAATATGAAGTGGCTTCCACTGCTGCGAAGCATAAGCGAGAGTTGGAGTTTGAAAAAGAAAAGCAAAAGATGCGTGCAAAAGTTGATCAAGCTGAAATTGACCGATTAAAGAATTTGATTGTAGCGGATGATGAAAAAATTAAAAAAGAACTCGCTAAAATTGATTTACTAAAAGATTCTTTGCGAGGTAATAAAGATTTCGAACGATTTGAAAAGTATCTAGATGACGGAATTGATTTAGCCGCTTTAACAAAGAAAGAAATACGCTTATTACGAAAAGATTTACAAATTATTTTCCAAGATCCATATTCTTCACTTGATCCACGCTTAACAGTAGGTGACATTATTGGTGAAGGATTATTGATTCATCAATTTTTTAAACATAAAAAGGAACCAGGCTATCAGGAATACGTCTTAGATATTATGGAAAAATGTGGTCTAAAAGCTGAATTTATTCATCGCTATCCACATCAGTTTTCAGGTGGACAAAGACAACGAATTGGGATTGCACGAGCATTAGCAGTTCAACCGAAGTTTATTGTTTGTGATGAGGCAGTGTCGGCTTTAGATGTATCGATTCAGTCACAAATTATTAATCTACTACTTGATTTGCGTGAATCGGATAATCTAACCTATTTATTTATTACACATGATTTAGGTGTCGTACGTTTTATCTCAGATCGTATCGGTGTTATGTATTTTGGGCATTTAGTCGAACTTGGATCGGCTGATGACATTTTTAACAATCCAAAGCACCCTTACACGAAACAATTAATAAATGCTATTCCAACAATGGACGAAGATGAAGCTAATCGATGGGATGTTCTTGAAACACACCCAGACTATGTCTTCAACTACTCTAAAGATGGTGAACATGACCCGGATTGGATAGAAGTTGCACCAGGTCACTTTGTGGCGACTACATTAAAAGATCGCGAAAATTACTACGTTCGAAGAAAGGAGCAGGATCATGAGTTTACTACAAGTCAATAACTTGCATACTTACTTTGATACACGTCGAGGCGTCGTTAAAGCTGTTAATGGTGTGACATTCTCACTAGAGGAAGGTCGAACACTTGGAATTGTTGGTGAGAGTGGAAGTGGAAAAAGTCAGACGGCGATGTCTATTTTACAACTTTTCCAAAAGAACCAGCGGATTGCTGAAGGGAATATCTTCTTTGATGGAGAAGAAATTTCATCGTATTCAAAGAAACAAATGCTAAACATACGTGGAAATGATATTTCTATGATTTTCCAAGAACCCATGACAAGCTTAAATCCGGTCTTTACAGTGAAGTACCAACTATCTGAAGCTTTGCTATTGCATCAGAACGTTAAGAAGGCTGAGGCTGCTAAAAGAAGCCGTGAGTTGCTAGAACAAGTACGCATACCGAATCCCGATCGAGTATTGAAACAATATCCTCATCAGCTTTCAGGCGGTATGAGTCAGCGTGTAATGATTGCGATGGCTCTTGCGTGTAACCCGAAGTTACTCATAGCGGATGAGCCGACTACTGCTTTAGATGTAATCATTCAAGCTGAAATATTAAAAATTATGAATGACTTAAAAGAACAGTATAATACGAGTATCTTATTTATCACTCACGACCTAGGCGTTATTAGTCAGATGGCAGATGATGTGATCGTTATGTATAGTGGAAGAATTGTTGAAAGTGCTCCAATTAGAGAAATCTTTAAAAATGCTAAACATCCGTATACTAAACGTTTAATGGCTGCATTCTTAAAAACAGATATTAAAAAAAGGAATACGAATGAAACGTTAGATTTCTACAGTAGTGAGAACGAGGAATATGACTTCTCAAACTTTAGACAGAATGCGGAAGCTGATTTAGATTGGGTAAAAATAAGCGAACATCACTATGTAGCGGCTACACTAAAATAGTATTTTATTAGAAAGGGACTGAAATCCAGTCTCTTTTTTTAATTACCAAT
>DAIOTD010000013.1:24063-25910 GCA_036752205.1 Atopostipes sp. | reverse complement strand
CCACCGACTTCGAAGTGAGGTTCCAGATTTGGTGGAGCCATAAAGTGCTCTTAAGCTGGTTTTGTTCAAATTATACACAGGTTTTCTTAGTAATAAAATAAGAAGAACAAAAAAACCCTCAAGAATTGCTTTCTTGAGGGTTAATCTATAGCTTTAAATGTTTATCGAATGCGTACGAAAAGTTGTTTGGTCTTTCCATCTGATGAAACTGATCGTCGATCAATTTCAAAGTCATTTAAAGATTGTACAAACGTAACGAGTTTCTTATGTCCGTAATTTCGAACGTCGAAATCTGGAAAACGTTTCGATAAATGATTTCCTAAATTCGCTAAAGAAATCCAGCTATCATCATCCGAATTCTCTAAAATAATTGTTTTTAGAGCTCGACGAATAGTCGTTAACTTTGTTTGTGGTTGTGGTTTATTTGATGACTTTTGCGAAGTGTTTTGTTTCTGTTTCTTCGTGTATTGATACTTTTTACGATCATTGCCACTTTTCTTTTTCGCTTCTTTAGGTGTGATGTTAAAGGATTGCTTTCCTTTATCAGCCTGTTTTGGAACTTCTTCTTCTTCAGGTTCATCCTCTTCAGACTCTAAACTCTGATATAGAATATCTAGATATTTAAAACTATTACACGCTGAAATAAAAGCACCAGGTGTTTTACTTTCACCCATACCAATAACACTCATACCCGATTCTCTTAATCGAGAAGCCAATCGTGTGAAGTCACTGTCCGAAGATACAATGATAAAACCATCGACCTTTTCAGTATATAGAATATCCATAGCGTCAATAATCATGGCACTATCGGACGAATTTTTCCCATCGGTATAACTATATTGTTGAATCGGTGTAATCGAATTATCCAGTAATACTTCTTTCCAACCATTATTGCGTGTGCTCGTCCAATCACCGTAAATACGTCGATATGTTGTAATACCGTAATTAGAAGCTTCGTCAAAAATGATATGTATATATTTTGGGGAAACATTTTCCGCATCCACCAAAACAGCGTATTGTCTTTCATCTCTACTCACTTACTTATCACCTCAATTTCTTTAAAATATATTATAATCTGTTGAATAATCGTTGCGATACTCGAAACAAATTAAACTATTGATTTTACCTGTTTGTAAAATCAAGCCAATTAAGTATAGCATATCCAATAATTGTTTCCTAATGTATGCTTTCAGGAAAGGTGTTACTTTAAACTGTTTTTTAGACGCTTTGCTATTAGGATACTGCCTGTTAATTTCAGGATATCACCCGTTATAAAGGGAAGAAGACCAGTAAGCAAGAGAGTCTTTATACTAATTGTGTTTCCAAGATAAACATTAAAAATAAAAGACATATAAGAAAGACCGATTAGATAAGTCACTCCAATATTCAATAATCCAGATAGAATATAGTGTTTGGATTTCAAGTTATTAAATAGTGATAGATACTTTGCTTGGAAAAATGCAGCAGCAATAAAACTAATGATGAAGCCGAAAGAGGGAAGAAATACAGATTGAATCCCACCTACGAAACCTGAAAAAAAAGGGAGTCCAATTAAACCACCTAAAACATACAATGTAGTGACGACTAATGTGCTTTTTGGTGGTAATAAGAAACCAATTAGTAATATAGCTAGAGTTTGTAATGTGATTGGTATTGGACCAATTGGTAAAGCAATTTGAGAACAAACGATTAGCATGGATAGCATAATAGCAGATGTTGTCACTTCTTTGGCTTTCATTCACTTCCTCCTCAGACGGTCATAATTTTCTATTAGATGATTCGGATTTGCAGTTCTAGTCATTAGAAAACACAGATATTCTAAGGATTGAATACCTGTGTTAATAGTT
>DAIOTD010000013.1:22500-23963 GCA_036752205.1 Atopostipes sp. | reverse complement strand
AAAGACCATATGTGTTCGTTCGCGAATTTCTTCAACAAATGCGACAATTTCCTCAGGGGAAACGGCTGGGTTCTCGTCAATAAATTGTGCTGTTGCGATAACTACAGCAGATAATCCCAGCGTTACATGTTTAGCATCCACCAAGTGGATATTTTCAAAGTCTTCAGCTGCAATATGTGCAGCGTTAAAAGAAACAGTTGTAACTGCCGAGTAGCCAATATGTATGATATGCGCTTCTGGATGTTCTTCGCGTATTTTACTAAATATTTTTAGATTATCATCCGGCGTTGTACCAGAAGTTTTTGGGAGTGTACCTGTTTCATCGTAATAGTCAAATGCCTTCTTAACTTCGAAACTGCCATCAGCAAGTGTTTCATTTCCCATTGTTACGTGCATTGGTATAATTTTAACATTGAATCGTTCGACATATTCTTTTGGTAAATCTGAGCCACTTTCAGTAGTAATAATATAATGATTCATATATAGTCTCCTAGATTCCTATTTGTCTTAATAATCTATCTTTACTAATATACGTTAATCTTAAACAAAAGTAAATAATTGTTCAATATTATGTTGGAAAATGAAAAACCGTAATATACTATAGTTTGTAAAATTATCTCTAATGCTGGTTGTCTTCTGTTTTAAAAATCTAAATTTATAAGTATCTAAAACGAGAAATAATAAATGGACATATAGTTTCCTGTCTTTTACTTTTCAATGTATAATATAATTAGAAAAAAGAACGAGAGGAGAGTTTTGATGAGAACTGTATTTGATGAGAAATTAGCAGAATTACATCGCGACTTGTTAGAACTTGGCGTGTTAGTAAACCGTGCAATATTTAGATCTGTTCAAGGATTTATTGAACATGATGTTGCGATTGCGAAAGAAGTAATTGATGGAGATGCACGAGTGAACGATAAAGAACACGAAATTGACCGTAAATGTCAAGAAATCATTGCGATGCAGCAACCAAACACGACAGATTTGCGTAGAATTATCGCAGTGTTGCGTGCATCTTCAAATTTAGAGCGTATGGGAGACCATGCGGTTAGTATCTCTAAATCAACTATTAATCTTAAAGGTAACAAGCGAAATCTAGACCTTGAAAACTTAATCAATGAAATGGCAACTATCGTTATCGAAATGTCGCATGACATTATCGATGCATTCGTAGATTTTGATGTGGATAAAGCTTATTCAATAGCTAAGATTGATGCTAAGGTTGATGCTCTATATAATGATGTGCGTATGACGGCTGTCGAAGCGATGCAGAATGATCCGAATACTGTCATTGCAGTATCAGATTATGCGTTTGTTGGGATGCATATCGAAAGAATTGGAGATTACGTCACCAATATTTCTGAAGGTATTATTTATTTAGACAGCGGTAAAGTTGTTGACTTGAAGCATTATTAATTCAATATATTATTATAAAGACTTCTAAGTGCGTTAAAAGCATG
>DAIOTD010000013.1:0-22400 GCA_036752205.1 Atopostipes sp. | reverse complement strand
TGTCTTATAACCTAAATCATGTGAAAGTTGTTTCTGACTGAGATCGTTCTTGGCTCGTAGAGTTTTGATTCGTTCTCCGGGGGTCATATTATCCATCCTCTTATTCAGTAATGTATCGTCTTCTCATTTTAATCTTTATGGCAGATTATATCAATAATTTTAAAAAAGATAAGTGAATGAAATTCATATCAATTGCATGTTAAAACCTTTAATGTATAATTGAATTAGGAATACTTTTAGTAAGGAAGAAGGTGACTTTGATGAAAAAGATTTCTGAATTACGTGCAAATAGAGAAAATATGTCTCAGCGTGAGTTAGCAGATGCTATTAGCGTTACACAGGCTTCAATCAGTCGATGGGAAAAAAATCAATTGAGTATTAGTGGAGCAAACTTAATTAAACTAGCAACTTACTTCAAAGTGTCAGCGGATGAACTATTAGGAATCGAAGACGACGTGAGAGCTAACAACTAATTGAATAAAGAACTTAAAGCGCTCTTCTTTTCTTATAAAGGGAGGGCGTTTATTATTTGGAGTAGTATCTTATTATTTAGTAGAATGCTATTTCAATATAAACTATAAACGAAAAGGAGTGGACATCATTTTCTGTCCACTCCTTTTATTGTGCGTTTAAGTTGTTAAGACTTGTTCTTTCACAGGCAAGAGTAATAATCCACCAACTATAAATAGTACAATCAATGCAAATACACCATTTAATGTATTGTTGGTTGCTTGACCAATAATACCAACTAAACTTGTTCCGATAATCGATGAGAATTTCCCAAATACGTTATATAGACCAAAGTATTCATTACTTTTCTTATCCGGAACTAATTTTCCAAACATTGAACGACTTAGTGATTGAATACCACCTTGGGCTGTTCCCACTAATACCGCTAATATGAAGAAGTCCATTTCCGTTTCAAGTGTTAAAGCGAAGATACAAATCCCAATATAAGTAGCAATCCCCACATAAATCATTAGTTTATCACCAAACTTATTGGACAAGTAACCATAAAGAATTGTGAAAGGGAATGCCACAACTTGTACTATCATTAAGACAACAATCATAACGGTGCTGGATAAACCAATATCTGCACCAACAGCTGTTGCCATTTTAATAATCGTTCCTACACCATCAATATATAAAAAGTAAGCGAGTAAGAATAAAAAGATGTTGCGATTATCTTTTACCGAGCTAATCGTATCTTTTAATTTTAAAAAACTACTTTTAATGATGTTTTCTTTTGGTTCAATACTCGAAAGTTGCTCGACATTTCTCCAATAGGGAATCGTGAAAACAAACCACCACACTGCCGTTAAAATAAAACTGAATCGCGTGATTTGATCAGTGGTATAAGGTAACTTATCAACATTCAGTATCATTAAAATCACACCAGCGAATGGAATCGTACTACCAATATACCCCATCGCAAATCCTGTACTCGACACTTGCGACATTCGATTGTTTGATGTGACATCGAGTAGCGAAGCATCATAAAAGACGTTTGCAGAAGAGAAACCGATGCTCGACAAAATATATAAGACTAATAACATAATCCATGTAATATTTGATGTGCCACTTGGAATAAATGCCATAATGAGTATCGTAAAAATTCCCAGTAAGGTAGAAATGGTAAACATAGGCTTACGAAAATTTCGAAAATCAGCAATCGAACCTAAAATCGGTGCAAGTAATGCAACGGATGCTGTTGCGATAGAGTTCGAATAGCCTAAATAAGCTGTAGAGTTAACATCTGAAATCCCAGCTCCTGAAGCAATCGCTTTATAAAATAATGGAAAAATAGCAGTTGTAATGATTATAGAGTAAGCAGAGTTTGCCCAATCTTGAAAAATCCAACTCCACTCATCTTTGGTATAACCAAACCTCTTGGGTGTTTCTAACATATCTTGTTCATTTATCATAAGGTAACCTCACCTCTATTATATTTGATTACCCTTATTAAACCATACATTTATCATTTAGTGTCATTTACTTTATTAAAAGTACGTAAAGATTTATGGAGAATCTAATTCTTCTACAAATTCAAACGTTTCACCATTGTCTGTTGATTCATATAAAGCTTGAATCCCTCGATTATAGTCTCCATCTGCTCCTTGTCCAACTTCTAAGTATAATCGTCCATCTTTTTCGTAAGGAACACTGGGGAAGTCAAAGGGCTCATAGCTGAAATCATTTTGAGTAACCGTTGGAGAAGTTAGCTCAATAGGATCAAAGTTTTGCCCACCATCTATTGTGCGAAATAAAGTCGCATAGCTACCGCCACTTTTAGCCAGTACGGCAAAACCGAGTTGCTCCGTTATAAAACTTAAACCTGCCGAGGAACCTGTCTGCCCTTGAAAAGGATCTTCGCTTGTTAATAACCAATTTTCACCACCGTCATTTGTTTCTCTAAGACCATAGAAACGACTTCCCAAAGCGGCATCTAAGATAACCAATTGATAGCCTTCTTGATCGGTTAAGTAAAACTCTTCTGAAATAAGATCCGCCTCGAAATAATTTGGATCGGCTTCTTGTGCTTCTGCTTTTTCAATTTCAGCAATTTGTTCTGCGATCACTTCTTCGTCGTAAAAAACATAATTCAACGAAAAGTTCTGTTGCTCCGACACCTCAAATCCATCTGGATAATTTAGCTTCCTTGTAAACATATACCCTCTATAATTTAACGGTTGTTTGTTATGAAAGGCTGTTTGGGGTTCTCCCATTTCATCATAATAAAATGAAAGGCCATCATCACGAGAGATTTCACGGAATCCATCATAGTAAAGATTAGCTGACTCAATATCTATAAAGTCTGTGTTAATCGACAAATCATTGACTCTTATTCCGTCTATGAAGGGCTGGAACTTTTTATGTGGATTATATGTATCTTCCACATAACCATTTAATCTTAACTCAATTTCGTTATTTTTACTTGCATCGTATGACAGTAAGAAACTATCCGTTTCGCCGTCTTCATTTAGCCCATAGAGGAAGCCTTCTAATTGAATGATTTCACCATCAACACTATACGTTAAAGTAAAAGCATCCGAAACATATAATTCATCTGGTAAGGTCACTTCACGGTTCAGGTCTTTTATTAAACCCTCTAAGCCATGTTCAAAAATATTATTTTGTTCGAATGGGACTTCCTTTTGAGTAAAAAAGTCACCAATGTACCAAGACAACTTTCCGTTGTAAGGGATAGCACTCTGGTAGATTCGGTAGCCTGTCACAGTTGTAAGTAGAGTAATGACTGAAATAGCTGTGAAAAACCAATACTTGCTAATTTTGATTTTTCGATGAATGGAATCAGCTTCAGGATAAATGCCACCAGAAAAGGATTGGGTCAGTCGCTTATAAAGATGAAACAATAACCAAATTACTAAGATAGAAAAGGTTAGGATTATAATGGGTAATCTCCGGCTCACTCCTCCGAACTGTGCGAGTTCTCTTAGATAGTGACAGAAAACAGCAAAGATGAGGACAAAAATGGGATTAACTATTTTTGCGCGATTGATATAGTTAAAATCTTTCACTTGAAAGCTCCTTTTGTTGTGTCATGAATTCTCTTCTTTCCAATATTTTACACTAGAAAAAGACTAATTACGAGTAATCTCAAACTGTAATAATGTGAGATAGACACGATTAATGATATGATAATTTTAGATATTATTTTAAGTAAGAGTAAGTGAGGGAAAACAGATGAAAGATTATGTAGTTGTCATTCCAGCTTATGAACCGAATCAACAGTTAGATACGTATATTACTCGTTTGCTTGATGAAGGTGTCGCTCATGTTATTGTAATTGATGATGGAAACGATGCAATGTTTGACGAATTATTTAAAAAATTATCGGCTATTGCTGGTTGCACTGTATTACATCATGAAATGAATCGTGGAAAAGGAGCGGGTCTAAAGACTGCTATCCGTTTTTATCTGGAACATTTTCCAACATTAAAAGGAATTGTAACAGCAGATGCTGATTTACAACATTTAGCTAAAGATGTTTTAAATGTAGGTGAGCATCTAAAACAGTTAAATGAAGGATTTGTTTTAGGTTCTAGAGTATACGATGTGAAAAATATGCCGCCCCGCAGTTTAATAGGCAATACAGTCACGAGTCGATTTTTCCAGCTGTTATTTGGTTTGTACATAAGGGATACTCAAACTGGCTTAAGAGGGATAACGACACAGGAACTCCCGGAAATGTTAAATTTATTTGGTGACCATTTTGAGTATGAAATGAATATGTTGATTTACATGGTGAGTCATAATAAGCGAATTGTACAAGTAGATATCGATGCCGTTTACCAAGAAGTACATGTGTCGCACTACAATACATTTAAAGATTCTGTTCGTATTGCTCAACAGATGTTAAAAGGTATCGGTAGTAGACGTACTGAGACAGTTATTTCAGATAAGGATTCCAATTTAGAAAAAAACATATAAAAAAGAAGGAGAATTTACATGACAGTACTAAAGGAAACATTAACATTCTCAAATGGTGTTGAAATCCCATTAATTGGTTTAGGTGTCTGGCAAATGTCACAAGAAGAAGCTGAAAAATCGGTGGCTTATGCGTTAAAGAATGGTTATAACCATATTGATACAGCTAGAACTTACGGAAATGAAGAGGGTGTCGGAAAAGGGATTAAAAATTCTGGCATTGCTCGAGAGGACTTCTTCTTAACAACAAAAATAAATGCAAAATCAAAATCATACGATCTCGCAAAGAAGGATATCAAAGATTCGTTAGAAGCTTTAGGAACAGACTATTTAGATTTAATGATTATTCATGCACCTATCCCGTGGGAGCAAACACGAGATGACGGGAATTATTATGAAGAAAACCGAGAAGTCTGGCGTGCATTGGAAGAAGCTTATGAAGAGGGTACGATAAAAGCAATTGGCGTTTCCAACTTTGAAATTCAAGATTTAGAGAATTTATTTGAAACAGCAAAAGTCAAACCCATGATTAATCAAATTAAATACCATATAGGTTCACGTGATGAAGCGTTGGTTCAGTTTTGCCAAGAGAATGATATGATTGTTGAAGCTTATTCACCAATTGGAACAGGTCGCTTATTAAATAATGACGCCATTCAAAAGATTGCGGATAAGTACGGTAAGTCAACAGCACAAGTTTCAATCCGCTATGCTTTCCAAAAAGGACTTGTCGTTTTACCGAAATCTGTCCACGCAGAGTATATTACTGAAAATGCGGATATTGATTTTGTACTTTCGGTTTCCGATATGGATTACTTAAACAGACTAGTGATTGATTAAAGTCTTATTGATAATCAATGTGAAAGCTCATAGATTATTCTATGGGTTTTTATTTTTTTAGATTCGAGTTATCTTTTAACTATTTCAGATAAAAGACGTATAATTAGGATGCTAAAACTATATTTAAAGGGTGATGGAATGAAGACACGTGTGACGGAGTTACTAGGCATTGATTATCCAATTTTACAGGGTGCTATGGCTCATATTAGTGATCCAGATTTAGCCAGCGCTGTTTCAAATGCAGGAGGACTAGGCATCTTAGATACAGGTGGGGCGAATGCTGAGAAAATAAAAGAAAAAGTAGAAGAGATGCTGAGTAAAACTGAGAAACCTTTTGCAGTTAATTTGTATCTGATGAATCCAAATATTGACAGTGTGGTTGAATACCTTCTTACATCAGAAGTAAAAATTGTGACAACTGGCGCAGGAACACCAAAAAAATGGATGCCAATGCTAAAAGAAGTGGGTATCATTGTAATTCCAGTCGTTCCAACTGTTCGAATCGCTCAGAAGATGGAAGAGATTGGGGCAGATGCGGTAATTGTTGAAGGAATGGAAGCCGGGGGACATATTGGTAAATTAACGACAATGGCAGTGGTGCCACAGGTTGTTGATGCTGTTGATATTCCTGTTATTGCAGCGGGCGGTATAGCGGATGGTCGTGGAATGGCTGCGGTTATGATGCTTGGAGCTGAAGGCATTCAGATGGGAACTCGTTTTTTAGCTGCAAAAGAAACGAATATTCATCAAAAATTTAAAGATAAAGTAATTCAATCGACCGATATCGAAACCGTTATTACTGGAAATTATGTCGGTCATTCTGTACGATTATTACGTAATCAATTAACAACGGATTATATTTCATTAGAAAAAGAATTATTAGCGAGTCAGTCAATTGATTCATCACCACTTGATACCCTAACGGACGGTTCTCTGAAACGAGCTGTTGAAGAAGGGGATACGACTAGAGGATCGATGATGGCAGGACAGATTGCTGGTTTAATTCGAGAAGAAAAAGCCTGTCGTGAAATTATATCCGATGTTATAGAGGAATTTGCACAAACTCTAAATCAGTTTAAAACAATTTAAATATAAAGGAGGAAGTAATCACACAGATTAGTTGTGATTACGCAAAACATGAAGAAATCACGTAGTGAATTAATTGAGACGGTTCGTTTAATCACATCTGTTGTCACTCTTGCATTAACAGTCATCAGTTTAGTTCGTGCATTTATGGATTGGCAAGAACGATCAGAAGGGTAATTTTATTTAAGTCCAACAGATATTTTGGAGGCTAAAAAAATGACAGATACAGATAAACAGAAAGCCATGGATACATTTTTAGAACAAGTTGAAGCATTTACAGAAGTAACACCTGAAGAAGCAGATGAGTTGCTGACTGCAAAGGAAGGTAATATTGTTTTTATAGGGAGAGAAACCTGTCCTTACTCCCGACGCTTTGCCGGGACATTAACTGATGTGGTTAATGAATATGACTTAGACATAAATTTTCTGCATTCAAGAAATCCAGATTATGAAGATGAAATTCAAGAGTTTCGAGATAAATATGATGTTCCAACCGTTCCAGGTTTCTTGTATTCATCAGAATCAGCTGGAATACTTGTTAAGTGTGATAGTTCAATGAATGCAAATGAGATATTAGAAATGGTAGAAGTAGAATAAGTGAATGAAGAATCTTGAGCCTTTTGACTTCCGTCAGAATGGCTCTTTTTTCTTGATTAAGTCCAAACTTTAACGTATTGTTATAGTATAAACTATGGTAGAAAGTTGGAAGAAGTATGGCTCGTAAAAACAAGAATGAAGAAGTAAGTATAATAGAAACAAAGCTTGATAGTGACACGGTTACAGACTTAGAAGTTTTAATTGGTGATAAGAAGGTTGGATCAATTCATCAAGGTGAAGAAGATCGTCAAATAGAGGTCACTTTCAACAACGGACAAAAAGCAAGAGCAATCTCAATTGAGGATGCCGTTCAAGCTATTTTGGCCGATTTTAATTTACACAATTAATTTAACCGTAAACTCAAAACATATCGTTAAGGAAGGACAGACAATATGGTAGAGAGTAGCAATAAAAAGTACTCAGTAGTCGACGCGATTAAAATCGTTATTTATAACTGGAATCGAGCATCCATTATGCAAGGTGCTGCTGAAATGGCCTATTATATGCTCTTGTCATTAGTGCCAATTCTATTAGTTGTCGCGAATGTCATTCCGTTATTGCCTTTTGATACTGCTGAGATACTGAATTTATTAGAGCAAACATTTCCAGAAGACATTAATCAGATTATTATGCCTATTGTATTAGATTATTTAAAAAGTGGGAGTGGTGGGGCAATATCGATTGGTTTACTGGCATCGATTTGGTCGGCAAGTAAGGTTTTTACAACGCTACGCCGAGTCTTGGATGAAGTCTATGGAACGACAGAAGCGAAAAACTTTATAGTTGCTCGATTACTGTCTTTACTTAGTATGATAGCCATATTAGGTGTTGTAGCTGCTGCAGTATTTGCCTTTGTATTCGGAGAACAAATTCTTGGTTTTATTCAGGAATTTCTTCAAATAGAGTTCCCGTTAATTCAGCAACTCTTACAAATACGTTGGATAGGTTTACCACTCATCCTATTTGCATTTGGTTTAATTATCTATGATGTTGTACCGAATCACCATTTGACATGGCACCAAGCTATCCCAGGAGCAGTCTTTTTCACAGTAGGGATTACTCTTATATTCCAGTCATTTTCATTAATTACACGATTTATGGGTGGCGATGCGATAGCTAATCAAACAATAGGTGGATTCATTGCATTGATGTTGTTTTTATATTTCGCGAATGTTGTTATCCTATTTGGAGCTTTATTGAATACGTTGCTTTTTGAAATAAAAAATGATCAGTCAGTTTTAGATTATGAAAGTGAACTGGCAGAAAAAGAGAAGCTAGAGGATTCAGATTGGCAAGGATATCCTGATGAAGATAAAGTTGTATTACTGAAACGGAAATTATATAAAGTAAGTGAATAGAATTTATTGATGAAAGGAGCCTGTATAATGACTAAATATACGATGACAGGTTTATGGATGGAAGAAAGAGATGGGGTTGTTCGTATCGGGTTATCTGAAAAGGGACAGGATGATGTAGGAGAAGTCATGTTCGTTGAATTACCAGAATTTGGTGAAATACTAAAAATTGGTGACGATTTACTTAGCGTAGAAGGTGCTAAAGCCGTCAGTGAATTTTCAGCACCGATAAACGGTACGGTTACTAAAGTACATAGTGAATTAGTCGACGAAATGGAAAAACTGAACTCTACAGATCGAGAAGACAATTGGATTATTGAGTTACAGAATGTGTCAGGGTTTATCTCAGCCGAATTCAGTACCGATCCATGGTTTGGTCAGACTAAGCCAAAATCAGAACCAGAAACAGAAGAAGTATAATCGATATAAATAAAAGCTGAGCAGGAGGTAATCCTGTTCAGCTTATTTTTTTGAGTCAAAAAGTATTGTTTGAACTAGTCTAGAAGCTAGTGTATTCTTTAAAGTTAAAAAATACAAAAATAATTATAAGTCTGACTCGTCAGATTTTACGAGATTGATAAAAGTCTCGATAATTTTTTGGCTGTCGGGATATTTTTCAGCTAATACCTCTGGGTGCCACTGAATACCTAGAACTTTTTGTGATTTGTCCTTACTCTCAATCGCTTCAATAATTCGGTCTTCTGCCCAAGCAACAGGTTCGAATACATCTGCTAGCCCTTTGATGGCTTGGTGATGGTACGAGTTAATGACTGCTTTAGTACCGATGCTACGACCGATCCAAGACTCTTCTTCAATTTGAATTGAATGTGTAGGATAATCCCAGTATGTTGGCTGGACATGATTCACTTCCAAGTTCGGATATTGAGATAAATCTTGGTATAAACTTCCGCCAAATACAACGTTTATCAGCTGCAGCCCTCTACATATCGCAAAAATCGGTTTCTTTTGACGCCAAGCTTCTTCTATTAATGCAATTTCAAAGACATCGCGGTCTGGATCGATTTTACCAATCTTTAAATCGGGCTCTTCCCGATATAAAAGAGGGTCAACATCTGCTCCTCCCGTTAAAACGAGTGCATCAATTTGGTCGATATAGCGTTCAGCATCTATCGGGTTTGCTTGCGGCAATATCATAGGTAAGCCCCCTGCTTTTTGAATACTTTCCGTGATCGAACGAGGGGATTGATTGATTTCAAAATCTAATAAATGGTTATCAATACGAGTTAATAAGTAACCTGCAATTCCAATAATTGGTTTCATTCATGGACTTCCTTCCTTAAACGTTACTTTTCATTTTACCGTATAGAAAATAACAAGTCGACTATTTACGTTTTAGAACTGATAAGCTCATTTGAACTTGTCTATAGATAAGGTACAATGAGAACGAGTATGGACTAGGAGGATAATGGAATGAGAGACTTTATTATAATAGAAGGACAGTACAACGAAGCGAAAGTTTTCAACCCTGATATAGATGACTCTTCTCATCAACAAATAAAACTGATGTTGGATCGAGAAGAGTTTAAAGATAATACCTTTCGATTTATGCCAGATGTCCATTATGGAAAGGGTTCAACAGTCGGCACAACCATGACGGTCAAAGATAAGGTGGTTCCGAATTTCATAGGCGTCGACATAGGTTGTGGAGTAAATGTTACAGAATTAAAGTTGACTAAAAAAGAAGCATCTGATCCAAAGTTTTTAAAAGCGTTCGATCGAAATGTTCGTCAAAATGTACCACTTGGGTTTAAGCGACATCAAAAAAGACATGAATCACCTCTATTAGAGCGAGAAGATTTCCTAATTTCCAAAAAGCTTGAAGAAGACACTTTTTACCAATCGATTGGTACATTGGGTGGTGGGAATCATTTTATTAGTTTAGAAGCAACGGATGACGGGAAAGTTTATTTGTTAATTCATTCAGGGAGTCGCAATATTGGGCATACTGTAGCAACGCATTATCAGAGTGTGGCCGATTCGTTAAATCCTTTCAAGCGAAAAGGGGAAGCGTATTTGGATGGCGAAATGTTTGAAGAGTATCTACACGATTTAGCATTAGCACAAAAATACGCCTTACAAAATAGAATAGCGATGTCGGAAGCCATTTTAAAAAGTAATGGTTTAGATAAAAGAGATCGTTTTGACTCTGTGCATAATTACATTGAAATGGATACGATGATTGCCCGTAAAGGAGCCATTTCAGCAAGAGAGGGCGAGAAGATGGTTATTCCTTTTAATGCACGAGATGGGTCAGTGATTGCTCGAGGAAAAGGAAATGAGGATTGGAATCAGTCTGCACCGCATGGAGCAGGACGTGTGATGTCTAGAACACAAGCTAGAAAACGTATCCCTCTTCCAGAGTATCAAAGAATGATGCAGAACGTTTATTCGACATCGGTTTCAAAGCAGACATTAGATGAAGCGCCATCCGCCTATAATCCACAAAATAAAATTCTGAAATTAGCTGCGCCAACAATAGAAGTGATGGAGTATCTTCGTCCGATATACAACTTAAAAGCTTAATGATTCAAAAGCAGTACATCTTATTGACGAGATGTGTTGCTTTTTTGTGGAGTTAAAGTTGCGAGATATGATATATAATGGTATTATTTTTAAGGATGCAACCGCTTTCCTTTATATAAAAATAGATAGGATGATTGTTAGTGAAAAAGAAATTTATTTGGCGTTTTATACCTTTTATGATGACGCTATTCTTTATAGTTCATATACATAGTGATACAAATTTAAACGTAGAAGCGCAAGGAAATATTGAGTGGACTGTATTTCCAGCAGAAGCTACTTACAATGAGAATGTCGTTGTTTCGATTCAGCTTCCTGATGACGTACAGCCGATGGAAGTTATTTTAGATGCATCTCAAGTGGGTGGACCGGAGGATATGTCGATTGATCCGACCCTTTTAGAAATTACAGTTGCGATACGCGACACAACTACTGCCGGGGCTAAAATATTACCCGTTCAAATTTTAGATGAATCAGGCGAAAGTCACACGGCAGAAGTAGAGTTGGAAGTAGCAACCCGTCAAGTACAAGATGACTTAGATTTTGACTGGGATGAAGCGGTTATTTATTTCATGCTGACTGACCGATTTATGGATGGGGATCCTTCTAACAATGATCCAAATGGCGAAAAATACGATACATCTCATGCAGAAACGTACCATGGTGGAGATTTTCAGGGTATTATCGATCGTTTAGATTACTTAGATGAATTAGGTGTTAACACGATTTGGATTACACCAATTGTTGATAACGTGGACCATAACCACCGTCATGGCAAAGAAGGCGCACAATATGGCTATCATGGGTATTGGGCAAAGGATTTCACAAAAATCGACGAGCACTTAGGTGATTTAGAAACATTTAAAGAGTTAATCGATAAAGCACATGATCGTGGTATTAAATTGATGGTTGACGTTGTGTTGAATCATACCGGCTATGGAATGAAAATGACAGATACAGGAGTAGGTATTTCTAATTTTCCAACGCCAGAAGAGCAGGCAGTCTTTGATGGAATGCTACGAGAGAATCCACTTTCAGGTCATGATATTTTAGGCGAAATTTATGGTTTACCCGATTTCATTTCAGAAGAGCCAGCTGTTCGAGATCAAATCGTTGAGTGGCAAACAGATTGGCTAGAACTAGCGAAGACAGATCGTGGAGATACCATTGACTATTTCCGAGTGGATACGATTAAACATATGGAAGATGAAACATGGTACGCTTTTAAAAATGAACTGACGAAAGTTAAACCGGATTTTAAAATGATTGGGGAAAGCTGGGGAGCTTCATTTAATAATCAAACGGGCTACCTAAATTCGGGGAAAATGGATTCGCTACTCGATTTTGATTTTAAACGTATCGCGTCTACCTTCTCACATGGTCGAATTGAAATGGCGGAGTCAGAATTAGCCAAACGAAATGAAGCGATTAATAATGCTGGAACGTTAGGGCATTTTTTAAGTAGTCATGATGAAGATGGTTTCTTACATCATTTCATGCAAGGGGATGAAGACTTATTCAAAGTCGCCATTTCACTCCAGTTGACGGCAAAAGGCCAGCCAATTATTTATTATGGTGAAGAGATTGGTATGAGTGGTATAGCTGAAGGAGATATGGATCAGGGGCACTTTAGTGAAAACCGTGAAGACTTTGATTGGGATTTAGTTGAGGATCATCACTTAATTGAACATTATCAGAAATTACTAAAGGCACGTAAAGCGCACTCGAAAGTATTTGCAAAAGGAAGTCGTGAACATATTCATGGGACAGACGACGAGGGCTTCTCAGTCTTCACTCGAACCCATCAAGATAATGTAGTTTATGTGGCTATCAATACAACAGATGATATTATTGAGACAACAATCAATGTCAATGCAGAAGCAGGCGACGTCTTATACGATGATTATGGGGAGGAATACTATACAGTATCCGACGAGCAAACCTTAGATGTTTCGATTCCATCGTATGTCGATGGCGGAACAATGATATTAGCTGCAACGGATGAAGTTCCACCTACTAAAGGCAACATGACCTTATATCTTGTCATTGGAGGATTCGCACTTCTTACAATAATTGGAGTTATTATGTATATTAAACGTAAAAAATAAAAGGAAATCCCACATGTTCGGTTTCAAAAGAAACTATCATGTGGGATTTTTATTTTACCAGCCTTGTGTTAGGAAACGCATGGCTTTAGGTAAGTTACGTGCCCATGCAGCTTCTGTATGCTTGTCATCGGCATATATACTTAAGGCGATATTTTCAAGTGGATATCCTTTTTCTAAAAGTGCTTTAGTATAGTTTAACGAGACATCAATATATCGTTGTTTTAAATCACCTTGTGTTTCGTCGCCTTCTTGGGCACCTACTTGAATATAGACCAGTTGGTTTTTATTCACGTTATTTTTGTTTAAGTAATCCAAAGATGCTTCTTCGTGAATCCAGTTTGCGAGTGAAAAAATACCCAAACGTTCAATTTGGTTTTGATATTCTATCCCCATAAAGCTTGTAATCGTACCACCTAAGGAACTTCCGATTACTGCAGTATGCTGGGCGTCAGCTTTTGTTGAATATGTTTCATCGATATAAGGTTTCACGACGTCCATAACAAATTTGCTATACTCGTAGCCTTTACCTCCAACTAACTCATCGTTATCAAATAGATTATCTTTAAATTTCCAAGGCGTATACTCATTAATTCTTCTTTCATCATCGTTGTCAATTGCCACAACAATCATTTTTGGCAGTTCAGGGTTTTCTTTAATGGTTTCTATAATTCCCCATGAAACACCACTATATGATTCTTCATCGAAGTAAACATTCTGTCCGTCATGGAAATAAACTACAGGATATTTTGTCATCTCATTATAATCTTCTGGAAGTAATACTCGAATTCTTCTCTCTTTATTTAAATAGGGTACAGTCAACATATATTCTTCTATTCTATGTTCAGTTTCCATATAGCCTCCGTGAAATCATTATTTTGATATTATTTTCGTAGTCACTTTATTTTCATCACTTGCCGTTAAGATATTAGCCATAGTACAACCTTTGTCAACAATGCGACCCATGTAGCGAATATCTTTATCTGTCATTTCAGCCCCATATACAATAATCTCTATCTCCATTTCAACGCGTTCACTTCTCTTTTTACCTATAATGTTACTTGTTCCTTTTACATCAACTTTATTGTATGTGATATCATTATGATCGAGATAACTTTTGGCGACAATGATTTTACAACTTGCGATGGAACCAAGTAACATCCCGTGGGGAGAAGTTCCACTATCTTTCCCACCATTTTGAATGGAACGATCGACTATATAAGAGTGTCCATCGATATCTAGGTTAATTTGATAACTATCGGTTAGTGTTCCTTTTGCTTTCATTTATTTCACCTTCAGTTTTCTTTTAATTCTATCAAAAGGTCGTTCATTATACGAATAATAGAACGACCCAAATGGCTTTTAAAAACTATTTCTTAATTGCAAATAAAGCTGGTGTATGTTCTAAGGGTAGCTTGCCATTATTTATTGTCACACTTTCTTTTGAAATGAGGTTCGTATAAGAACCGTCAGTCATTTCAACGTTAACTTCACCTGTGTTTTCTTTTAAGTTAAAGACACCGATGATTGTTCTATCTTTCTTGTCGAAGCTTAGTTGTACTGTATCTAGGGTATCGTCTGCCATTAAATGATATCGATCATTTGAAACGGGAATATAGTCTTTCTGAAGTTGAGCAAGATGAGTCATATAATCACTGATATCTTTATCAGCATCCCAGTTAATCGGATCTTTTTCAAATAACTCAGGTACCCTTTTTGCTTGTACTTCTTGTCCGTTAAAGATTAAAGTAGCACCTTTCTGTAAATAGTTAAAGGCAGTCCACTGCATCAAATCGTTTGGATTAGTTATGAATGAAGCTGCTCGATCTTGATCATGGTTTTCTAAAAATTTCATCTTAATGTAATTCTCAGGGTAGGATGAGTCTTGAATATTTAACATATGAACATATTTAGATAGGGGAGCATCACCTTTAATATAGTCTCTGAATTCAAGATAAACATCATAATCGTATGATAAGTCGAAGGCTTGGAATACTTCTGCATCACTATGTGCGAGGACACCTTCAGCTCTTAAGTCTTGTAGGAAATGACGCTCAATACTTTCAGCTAACCAAATAAAATTGGGATTAACCTTTGCTACCTCGGCACGAGCTTCATTCCAAAACTCGATTGGAAGTAGAGGAGCAACGTCACAACGCGCACCATCTACAATATCGGCCCACAATTTTAACGTTTCAAAATGGTAGTCCCAAAGTTCTCTATTTGAATGGTCTAAATCCACGATGTCAGTCCAATCGCCAACCTGGTTACCCATTGAACCATCTTCATTTCTAAAGAACCATTCAGGATGTTCTTCAGTCAATACGGAATCTGGGGAAGTATGATTTAGAACAATATCAATCATCGCTTTCATATCGCGTTTATGAATCTCATCTACAAGCTTTTTAAAATCATCCATCGTTCCATGTGATTCATCAATTGAGCGATAATCTTTTATCGCATAAGGTGAACCAACTGCCCCTTTTTTATTTTTTTCGCCCATTGGGTAGAAGGGCATAAACCAAACAATATCTGTCCCAAGTTTCTTAATGCGATCTAATTCTTTTGTTACTTCGTCGAATGTCCCTTCTTCTGAAAAATTACGAATGAAAACACTATAAATATTTAAATTTCTATAAGCTAATGGTGTATCTTTTGCCATTTTTTCTTACCTCCATTTTATAATAAAGTAATAGCGCAACCGTTTTCGTTATTATAATATAAATAAAGCGCTGTCACAAGTTCCAAAGGGAATAATAGAAGAAAATAAAAAGAGTACTATCGTCTCGACAGTACTCGGAGTAAAATAATTAATAGATAAAAAAGCAGGGTGTGCTTCGGATATCTAGTGTTCCATTTCTAATGATTATTTTTTCTTCGTTTATGAGGTTTTCATACTCTCCATCTGGAGCATTTACGGGTATATGACCTTCTTGATGTTTGAGGTTAAACACACCAATTCTTTTCTCTATCGAATCGTTGTAGTACATAACAACAGAATCTAATTCATTGTACGCTTCCATATGGTGATAAACATTCACACTTGGAATATAATTCTTTTTAATGAATGATAACCGAGATATGAAGGATGAAAGATCAATTCCAGTTTGCCAGTTAATCGAATCTTTATCAATTAAACTAATGCGCTTAACTGCAGCGACTTCTTGCCCGTTACTCATTAATACGGCACCTTTTTGAAGATGTTTAAAGGCAGTCCATTGTACTAAATTATCAATATCTTGTAAGAAGGTTGGAATGCGTTCTTTGTCATGGTTTTCTAAAAACTGTGCTTTTACATAATTCGATGGGAAAATAGTTTCCTGAATATTCATCGCATGAATGTAATAGCTTAAAGGTACTTCGCCTTTTAAATACGCAAGAAAATCATCATAAACATCATATTCGTCGATAATATCAAACTCTTGAAACATTTCAGCTTCACTATAAGCTACGATTTGTAAGCTGCGCAATTCCCTCATAAAATTATTCTCAATGCTTTGTGCCAACCAAATGAAATTTGGTTTAATTTTACTTATTTCACGACGTGCTAAGCGCCAAAACTTTAGAGGGATAACAGGAGCAAAATTGCAGTGAAAACCATCAACGATTTCTGCCCAGTAACGCATCATTTTAATCTGAGAAACCCATAAATCTAGATTATTGTAGTCTAAATCGTTAATATCTTCCCACTCACCATATCGATTTCCAAATGATCCATCTTCCTTCTTATAGAACCACTCGGGATGTTTCCTTTTTAATTTTGAATCCACAGAAGTATGGTTCAAAACAATTTGAATCATGACTTTCATGTCTCTTTTATGGATTTCGGTAACTAACCGTTTGAAATCTTCAATCGTTCCTAAGGCCGGATCGACTTTACTATGATCTTTTACCGCATAAGGTGATCCAAGTTGGCCTTTTCGGTTTTCGATTCCTACTGGATAAAATGGTAAAAAACAAATAATATCTGTACCTAAGAACTTAATTCGATCGAGTTCAGTGTGGAGTGCATTAATCGTCCCATTTTCAGTAAAGTTTCTGATAAACACTGTATAAATATTTAAATTTCTAAGTTCTGGAGAAGTATTTTTGGCCATTTGAAATCCTCCTTAAAGGAATGGAGTCGGAGAAATCTATAATGATTTTTCAGTTAGGATTAAATCAGCTGTCACGTATTCATGAATATAACGATTATTTTGAAGGTTTTTATCTTGTAGTGCTTCAAACAAGATATTTACTGCACGGCTCCCTAGAGACGCTGTATTGAGATGAATATAGGATTCTTCTGCAAGCGGAGAGTATAGGTGTTGTTCGTAAGACTTAAAGGAAATAGTCTTGATATCTTTCACTTGTTTCTCCATTAGAGCCATTTGTATACCATCAGCAACCAGCTCATCCGCAATAACTAATCCGTCGTATTTCGTGAAATCTAAATGCTTAGATATCAATTTATAACCATCTACAGCTAGGAAAACAATATCGTTAAAAATATAGTCATCTTGAATAGGAAGATTATTTTCTTCTAAAGCTTTAAGATAACCTTTTAGTCGAGCTTGGATGAAGAACTGTTCTGTGTCTCCTCCTATATAAGCAATTTTTTTGCAACCTTGTTCAATTAAATAGTTTGTGGCCTTTTGTCCCATAAGCTCATTATCGTTATCCACAATATGAACTTTTGTTGTGTCTGGGGATCCAATTACGACAGTTGGACAACCTACACTTTGAGCGAACTCAAGTATTGGATCATCTGTTCTAGCGTATAAGAAAATTAAACCTTCAACTTGTTTCCCATGAACAATTTTCTGGATATGATTTAAACGTTGTTCATTCGTTTCACCTGTTGAAAGTAGGATAGAATAGTCGTTTTTAGACATTTCATCATTTATCCCTCTTAACACGGTAGGGAAGAATGGGTTTTGGTAAAAGGCATCGGAAGCTAAAGGTAAAACTAAACCGAGAGTCTTTGATTTACTGCTTGCAAGCCCTTGCGCGTTTACGTTCGGAAAATAATTTAATTCATCCATAACTTTCCGGACCTTTTTCTTAGTTTTTTCACTGATAGAAGGACTGTCTGCAACAACACGAGAAACTGTGGATGGTGCCACCCCAGCTCGTTTTGCTACGTCCCTAATTGTTACTGCCATCTTAATTTATCCTCTCAAATATACTATCTAATATTATAATTCAAAATGTAGTCGCTTTCAATGTTAATGCGCCTAAAGTCGACTTTTTTTAAAATATTTAAAAGAATTTAACGAAATCGGTTGCGTAATTAGTTTGTTTTTAGTATACTGTAAGCGTAAACGAAATGAATGGAGGAAATTGCATGGGAAGAACAAGTGGCGTCTTGCTACACATATCTTCTTTACCGAATAAGTATGGTATCGGTGATTTTGGGCAATCTGCATTAGACTTTGTAGATTTCTTAGTAGAAACAGAGCAGCAGTACTGGCAAATATTACCTTTAACAACGACTAGCTTTGGAGATTCGCCTTACCAATCGTTTTCTGCTTTTGCAGGGAACACTCATTTTATTGATTTTGATCAATTAATTGAAGAAGGCTATATTAATAAAGCAGATGTAGAAGATATCGATTTTGGAGATAATCCTGAAACTGTTGATTATGCCAAAATATTTAACAATAGAAGACCTATTTTAAACCGAGCAGTAGAAAAATTTATCACTGACGGTGGCATGAAAAAATCTAAATTCAAAGATTTTGTTTCTGAAAATGAAGAGTGGTTAATTCCATTCGGTGAGTATATGACGGTTAAAGAGAATCATGATTTAAATCCATGGTATGAATGGCCTGAAAAATTCAGAACTTATAATAAAGAAACTGTTCAAGCGTTCTGTAAAGAACACGAGGATATTATGAACTATCACCTTGTCACGCAATATTGGTTTGCTGAACAATGGAAAGCACTTAAAAAATATGCTAACAACAACAATATACAAATTATTGGAGATATTCCTATCTATGTTGCAAGAGACAGTGTTGAAATGTGGCAAACACCCGAACTGTTTTTAGTAGACAAAGCTGGTAATCCGACTGCAGTAGCAGGCGTTCCACCAGATTCATTCTCTTCTGATGGACAATATTGGGGAAATCCACTATATGATTATGAATACATGAGCGACAATGGGTACGAGTGGTGGATTTGGCGTATGGAAGAAAGTTTCAAACTATATGACATGGTTCGTATAGATCACTTCCGTGGTTTTGAAAGCTACTGGGAGATTCCATATGGTTCGGAAACTGCTGCAACAGGGTCATGGAAACTAGGACCTGGAGCAAGACTTTTCAGACACATCAAGAAAGCTCTTGGCGATTTAAACGTAATTGCCGAAGACTTAGGTTTCATTACTGAAGAAGTAATTGAAATGAGAGAAGACACTGGATTCCCAGGCATGAAGATTTTACAAAATGGTTTTGCAGTAAATGTAGACAGTACGGATATGCCTCACCATTATCCTAAAAATACAATCGCATATGTTGGTACACATGATAATGCAACAGCTTTAGACTGGTACTTAAACCATGCAACTTCTCATCAACGTGATCAAGTAGACTTTTACTTAAATAGAAAGCCTGGCGAGCACGTTGCAGATGCAATGAACCGAGGGATTGCAGCTTCACCTAGTGATACAGTAATCTATCAAATGCAAGATTTATTGCGCTTAGGTGTTGAGTCTAGAATGAACCTTCCAGGTACAGTTGGAGGGAACTGGGACTGGCGTATGAAATCAGATGCAATCACTGTAGACTTAAAAGAAAAATTATTTGATTGGACAACATTCTTCTTCAGAAAAAATGAATTAACGATCAAACAAGAAGAAGAAAAAAAAGCTGCTGAAGAAGCAACAAAAGAAGTTACAGCGAAATTTATCGAGGAAGAATAATCAATATCAATTATATAGTTGATATCAAAATTATGGATTTAAATTTTAAATACTAATCATTTTATAAAGGGAGACTAATATGCTTAATTTAAATGAAATTGCAAAGAAGGAATTTGACAAGAAGTTAGAAGAATGTACAAACGAAGAAATCTATAAGTTACTTTTAGATATCGTTCAAGACAAAGCACATAACCAGAAATTAAATGAAGGTAAGAAAAAACTTTACTACGTTTCTGCTGAGTTCTTAATTGGTAAATTATTATCAAACAACTTATTAAACTTAGGTTTATACGAAGAAGTTGAAAACCAATTAGCAGCTAGCGGTAAATCATTAGCTGAGGTAGAAGAAGCAGAAGAAGAGCCATCATTAGGTAACGGTGGACTTGGTCGTCTAGCAGCTTGTTTCTTAGATTCCATTGCAACTCTTGGTTTACAAGGTGATGGTGTCGGATTAAACTACCACTTTGGTTTATTCAAACAAGTCTTTAACGATAACCAACAAAATTATGCTCCTGATGCTTGGTTAGGTGACCCAACATGGTTAACAAAATCAGACATTACGTTTGAAGTGCCATTTAATAAATTCACTTTAAACTCGTCGTTATACGACATCGAAGTTTTAGGTTTCCAACAAGACAAACGTAACCGTCTACGTCTATTTGACTTAGAGAGTGTTTCAAGTGATATTATCGAAGAAGGTACAATCACATTTGACAAAACAAACATTGAAGAAAACTTAACATTATTCTTATACCCAGATGACTCAGACCGTAACGGTAACTTACTACGTATTTACCAACAATATTTCATGGTTTCTAACGCTGCTCAATTAGCAATCGCAGAAGCTATCGAACGTGGAAGTAACGTACATGATTTAGCTGACTACGTGGTTATCCAAATTAACGATACTCACCCAGCGTTCATTATTCCTGAAATCATCCGTCTATTAACGACGAAACATGATGTTTCATTTGACGAAGCAGTTATCATTACGAAGAGTATTATGGCGTTTACTAACCATACGATCTTAGCAGAAGCATTAGAGAAGTGGCCACTAGATGACGTTAAAGAAGTAGTTCCTGAAATTGCTGCAATCATCGAAAAATTAGATGCTGAAATCAAAGAGCAATACCCAGATAAGCCACTAGTTCACGTAATTGACGAGAACAACTTAGTGCACATGGCTCACATTGCAATTCACTACGGATTCAGTACAAACGGTGTAGCTGCGTTACACACGGAAATTCTAAAAGACACAGAATTGAACCACTTCTACGAACTATACCCAGAAGAGTTCTCAAACAAAACAAACGGTATCACATTCCGTCGTTGGATTATGGCCGCTAACCCTGAGTTAACAGCTTACCTAGATGAGAAAATCGGTACAGACTGGCATTTAGATGCTGACTTAACTGGATTATTAGAGTTCCAAGATGATCCAAAAGTTCATCAAGAACTAAA
Source organism: Atopostipes sp. (assembly GCA_036752205.1). Taxonomy (GTDB): domain Bacteria; phylum Bacillota; class Bacilli; order Lactobacillales; family Carnobacteriaceae_A; genus Atopostipes. The sequence continues at coordinate 1,062 of DAIOTD010000013.1, read as the reverse complement.
AGACATTAAGAACATTAAGAAAGCTCAATTATCTGAGCACTTAGAGCGTACTCAAGATATTAAGATTAATCCTAACTCAATAATTGACGTACAGATTAAACGTATTCACGAATACAAACGTCAACAAATGTTAGCATTATACGTAATTTACAAGTATATGGATATTAAAGCTGGTAACATTCCTGCAACACCAATCACAATTATCTTTGGTGGTAAAGCAGCTCCAGCATATACAATTGCACAAGATATTATTCATTTAGTGTTAACATTATCTGAATTAATCGAAAATGATGCAGATGTAAAAGACCACTTACAATTAATCTTTGTTGAGAACTACAACGTTGGTGAAGCAGAGTACTTATTCCCAGCAGCAGATATCTCAGAGCAAATTTCATTAGCTTCTAAAGAAGCAAGTGGAACAGGTAACATGAAGTTCATGCTTAACGGTGCATTAACAGTTGCAACACTTGATGGTGCAAACGTTGAGATCGCTGAATTAGTAGGTAACGAAAACATTTACTTATTCGGTCGTTCAAGTGACGAAATTGTTCACTTATATGAAACAAATGGTTACAACCCACAATACTACTACCAAAAACGTCAAATCAAACCAATTGTTGACTTTATCGTTGGTGAAGAATTAATGGCACTTGGTAACGAAGCAAACTTAACGCGTCTATACAACGACATTAAGAACAAAGACTGGTTCATGGCATTAATTGACTTAGCTGAGTTCATTCAGTTGAAAGACTTAGTATTTGAAGATTACGAAGACCAAGATGTATGGCAAAAGAAATCACTAATTAACATTGCTAAAGCAGGTTTCTTCTCAGCAGACCGTACAATCGAAGAGTATAACAACGAAATCTGGCACTTAACAGATGGAAAATCTAAAAAAGATTCAGATATCGCTTTAAACTAATTTAGAGTTTGACATTTAATACCCCTTTTGAAAATAAGCCTCTACGGGATGCCTGGAAAGCACCTGTAGAGGCTATTTTCTTTGTCTTATTAAAATAATCAAGTCTTGCAACTTCGTAGACAGATTTGGAGGTCGCGAGC
>DAIOTD010000012.1:14358-26132 GCA_036752205.1 Atopostipes sp. | reverse complement strand
TTATGACAAAGCCAGCGTTTTGTCTATGATTGTGCTATAATTAGTAATGGTATTATTTGAGAATGAATGGGAGAAAGGGACTATAAAATGGCTAAAAAAAGAGCAACAGTATTCGCATGTACGGAGTGTGGAACAGAATCTCCAAAGTACTTGGGAAGATGTCCATCATGTGGACGATTCAATACATTTGAAGAAGAAATTGTTGCAAACGATTCAGGCAAAAAGGATCGACGAAGCCGCGTTTCTTTATCGAATCAGGTACCAAAAGCGCAACAAATGCGTGATGTTGAAATCACTCAAACGGGTCGAGTTGCGACAGGGTTAGCTGAGTTAAACAGGGTGCTCGGTGGCGGAGTCGTTCCCGGATCATTAGTTTTAATTGGGGGAGATCCTGGTATTGGAAAATCTACTCTATTATTGCAAGTATCCGCTGAGTTAAACCAAATTGGTGGCGTCGTTTTATATGTTACTGGTGAGGAAAGTCCGAGTCAGATTAAGATGCGAGCGCAACGTTTAACGATTTCAGACACAGACTTTTATATCTATGGGGAAACAGATTTGAGTTTAATTACGGAGACGATTGAAGAAATTAAACCGGATTACATCGTCATCGACTCGATTCAAACGATGTTCCATCCAGACAAAGATAGTGTCGCAGGTAGTGTATCTCAGGTACGGGAGTCAACAGCTTTACTACTTCAATTAGCGAAGACGAATAATGTAACGATATTTATTGTTGGTCATGTAACGAAAGATGGGAGTATTGCTGGGCCACGTATGTTAGAGCATATGGTGGACACAGTTCTTTATTTTGAAGGGGACAATCACCAAACTTATCGAATGCTACGAGCGGTTAAAAACCGTTATGGTTCCACGAATGAAATTGGGATATTTGAAATGAGAGAAGATGGACTAAGAGAAGTGCTGAATCCTTCCGAACTTTTTTTAGAAGAACGATTAGATGGTGCTTCTGGATCGGCTGTTGTTTCAGCAATGGAAGGAACACGACCTTTACTGGTTGAAGTGCAGTCTCTCGTGACACCAACATCATTTGGGAATGCTAAACGCACAGCAAGTGGGTTAGATTATAACCGAGTATCTTTAATTATGGCTGTATTAGAACAGCGCGTAGGTTTATTGTTACAAAACTACGATGCTTACCTTAAAACGGCAGGTGGTGTCAAGTTGAATGAGCCAGCAATCGACTTAGCCATTGCAGTAAGTATAGCTTCAAGTTATCGTGATTCAGAAACAAATGCAAAAGACTGTTTTGTTGGAGAGATTGGACTAACGGGAGAAATACGACGTGTGTCACATATTGAACAACGAGTAAATGAAGCCGCAAAGTTAGGCTTTGAAAGAATCTTTATACCAAAGAACAACTTAGATGGATGGAATATTCCAAAAAATATTGAAGTCATAGGGTGTGTAACGCTTCAAGAAGTTATCAATAAAGTGTTATAATTATTCTGTTATTCTAAAATACAAATTGAAAGGAGAATCATATGTTTACATTATCAAAAGTAATTGGCTTATCGATAATCCTCATATTCGGAAGTACTGGATATAATTTATTACCGCAATTATTCGAAACAATTTTACCACAAGTTAAGTGGATTCAATCTCCGTTTGTGAGTATGATTATTGGGACGATTTTAGGATTTCTTGTTAGCGTAGTAATCAGTAAGCCAATTGAAAGAGCGTTAAGAAAGACTCAGGAGCATTTAGGAACCCTAAGTGCATCTTATATTATTTATGGAACAGCAGGAGCTATCGCAGGGTTAATACTGGCGTGGTTAATTAGCTTACCAATCGTTGCATTAAATATTGTGGGTGTTAGTAATTATGTTCCAATTATTTTATCAATGATTGCAGCGTTTATAGGTTTCGAGTTTTCTTCATCAAGAAGAGAGGAAATTCGTCGATTATTTATGACGAGAAGTGAAGAAAAAGAAGACAACGAGGTACTGGACCGCAAAGAAGGTGATAACTTCTATAAATACAAAATCCTCGATACAAGTGTTATTATCGATGGACGTATCCTAGAGATTATCGAAGCAGGTTTTATTGAAGGAGTTTTCGTGGTATCTTATCATGTGTTGAAAGAACTACAGCACATTGCGGATTCATCAGATTCTTTAAAACGCGTTCGTGGTCGAAGAGGTTTAGATATTCTAAATGCTTTACAGAAGAACGAACGTGTGGAAGTTAAAATGGATGAACATGAAATTCCAGAAGCTGACGAAGTGGATATGAAATTAGTTGTGCTTGCTAAGATGCTAGATGGTGTGGTTGTAACGAACGACTATAACTTAAATAAAGTGGCGGAATTCCAAAACGTGCAAGTGTTGAACATTAATGAACTAGCGAATGCATTGAAACCTGTTGTTATTCCGGGTGAAATGATGCGTGTACTTATCGTAAAAGAAGGTACAGAACGTGCTCAAGGAGTCGCTTACTTGGACGATGGAACGATGATTGTTGTTGAAGAGGGTAAGCACCACATCAACGAACAAAAAGACGTTATCGTCACAAGCTCACTTCAAACAAATGCTGGTCGCATGATTTTTGCAAAACTAGCGAATGAAACCAGAGCAATTAATCAATAAAAATAATTTTAATGTTTTAAGTTTCGAAAGGAGAAACAACATGAGTGAAAAAATTCGTGTACGCTATGCACCAAGTCCAACAGGATTCTTGCATATTGGAAATGCACGTACAGCTTTATTTAACTATTTATTTGCAAAACATTACGGTGGAGAATTCATTATCCGAATTGAAGATACAGACCGTAAACGCCATGTAGATCAAGGTGAACTTAGCCAATTAGAAAATTTGAAATGGCTAAACATTGATTGGGATGAAGGGCCAGATGTAGGTGGAGATTACGGTCCATACCGACAGTCAGAACGTCTACACATTTATGATCCACTGGTTGAACAATTACTTGAAGAAGATAAAGCTTATAAATGTTACTGTACACCAGAAGAATTGGAAGCAGAACGTGAAGAGCAACGCGAAAAGGGCATTATGCCTCACTATAGTGGAACATGTGCGCACTTAACAGAAGAAGAACGTGCTGAAAAAGAAGCAGCAGGTTTAGAATCAAGCGTACGAATCCGTGTACCTAAAGAAGCTGTTTATGAGTTTGAAGACTTAGTGAAAGGACCAATCTCTTTTGAATCGAAATCGGTTGGTAGCGACTGGGTCATTCAAAAGCGTGATGGTATGCCTACATACAACTTTGCGGTTGTAGTAGATGACCACTTTATGGAAATTACACACGTTTTACGTGGTGATGATCATATTTCAAATACACCAAAACAAATGCTTGTTTATGATGCATTAGGATGGGACTATCCACGATTCGGTCACATGACTTTAATCGTTAATAGCGAAACCGGTAAAAAATTAAGTAAACGTGATACAGATGTTCTACAGTTTATTGAAGACTATCGAGAACTTGGTTACTTGCCAGAAGCGTTATTTAACTTTATTACATTACTTGGATGGTCACCTGTTGGAGAAGATGAGATTTTCTCTAAAGAAGAATTTATTGAAATATTCGACTATACTCGTCTAGGTACTTCACCGGCTGCATTTGATGGCAAGAAGTTAGACTGGATTGCTAACGAATACGTAAAAGAGTTAGAACTCGATACGTTAGTAGAGCTAGTGATTCCTTATTTACAAGAAAAAGGCTATGTCAGCGAAATCCCAACAGAAGAAGAGTTAACACATTATTCTAAACTGGTTTCACTCTATCAAAGTCAAATGACTTACGCGGCTCAATTACCAGAAGTCGCAGGCTTATTCTTTGACCAAGCCATTGAATGGTCAGAAGAAGAGCGTGAAATATTAGCTGGAGAGACGGTTCCAGAAGTCTTAAAGGCATTTAAAGAACAATTAAATAACCTAGAAGATTTCACGGCATCTGAGATTTCAGCAGCGATTAAAGCCGTTCAAAAAGAAACAGGTGTAAAAGGTAAAAACTTATTCATGCCGATTCGAGTGGCTACCACTGCTCAAAAACATGGTCCACAATTAGGCGATGCGATTGAATTACTTGGTAAAGAACAAATTCTATCTCATTTAGATGAAGCACTTGAAATCATCGAAGCTTAATTAAACACGATATGACAAGAACCTATTTTAGAAGTTGCTTATAGTAGCTTCTGAGATAGGTTTTTATTTATAGTTACGTTATATGATGCTGAAATAAAACCTTTTCAGGTTGAAATGATTTCGCTAAAACACACTATTAACATGATACATGATGTATAATAAGAAGTATTATTGAGGGACAGGGGTTTATAAAAATGATTCAAGTATATAATACGTTAACTCGAAAGAAAGAAGATTTCATTCCGATAGAAGAAGGCAAAGTCCGTATGTATTTATGTGGACCAACTGTATACAACTATATCCACATTGGAAATGCGAGAAGTGCTGTTTCTTTTGATACAGTTCGACGTTATTTCGAGTACCGTGGTTACGATGTGAATTACGTTTCAAATTTCACGGACGTAGACGATAAAATTATCCAAGCAGCCAAAGAACTTAATATCGATGCCCCGGAAGTAGCTGAGAAATTTATCGAAGCTTTCTTTGAGGACACGAATGCGTTGCAAGTTAAAAAAGCAAATCATCATCCACGAGTGATGGAGAATATGCCAGAAATTATCGCACTAATCGAAACACTAATTGAAAAAGGCTATGCTTACCAATCAAATGGTGATGTCTATTACCGTACGAAGAAGTTTGATGGCTATGGAAAATTAAGTGGTATAACATTAGATGAATTACGCGAAGGTGGCAGTGAGCGTCTAGACGAGGAGTCTTCTGATAAAAAAGAAGAATCCGTCGATTTTGCACTATGGAAAAGTGCGAAAGAAGACGAGATTAGTTGGGATTCACCTTGGGGAGCTGGCCGACCAGGATGGCATATTGAATGTTCAGCAATGGCGAAAAAATATTTAGGCACAACCATTGATATTCATGCTGGTGGACAAGATTTACAATTCCCACACCATGAAAATGAAATCGCACAATCAGAAGCCGCAAGTGGCGAAACTTTTGCGAATTACTGGATGCACAATGGCTTTGTAACGATGGACAATGAAAAAATGAGTAAGTCTTTAGGTAACTTTAAGTTAGTAAAAGATTTACGCGAAGTATTTGACCCGCAAGTGATTCGTTTCTTCCTAGCGACTGCGCACTACCGTCGTCCATTGACGTATAGTGAAATAGCGTTAGAGGATGCGAAAACAAGTGTGCAATCAATCAAGACTGCGATTAATAATGGGTACCACCGTTTAGAAACTGCTGATGATACCTTGCCTAATGATGTTGAATCGATTAAAGATTTTAAGAATCATGTAAATGCTTTTACTGCAGCGATGGATGATGACTTCCAAGCACAGAATGGTATGACAAGTGTATACGATATGATCCGTGATCTAAATCGAGTGATTGAGCACGAAGAGGTTTCGAAGTATGTTTTAGAATTTATGCTAGATGAGATTTCAGAAATTTTATCAATCTTTGGTTTAGAAAACTTAAAACAAGAAGATTTATTAGATGAAGAAGTGGATGCATTAATTCAGGAACGCGAAGAAGCTCGTACAACGAAAAACTTCGCACGTGCGGATGCCATTAGAGACCAATTAAAAGCAGAAGGTATTTTGTTAGAAGATACCGCTCAAGGAATACGCTGGAAGAGAGCAGATTAGATGGAAATAAAAGATGCAAAATTATTAAATGGTTTGGCATTAGCTTATATGGGCGATGCTGTCTATGAAATAGCTATCCGTGAGTATGTATTAGGGCTAGGTCATACTAAACCGAATCAGTTACACCACATGTCAACCGAGTACGTATCTGCAAAAGCGCAAGCGAGTATTATGGCGGCATTACTAGAGGAGAGTCTTATTTCAGAAGAGGAAGAGTCTTACTATAAAAGAGGACGCAATTCCAAAATAAACACAAAAGCAAAGAATACAGATATTCATACCTATCTACAATCAACTGGCTTTGAGGCCTTAATTGGTTACTTATATCTGACTAAGCAAACTGAACGACTAAAAGAACTGATCGACTGGTGTATCCAGTTTATTGATAAACAGAAAGGACGCGCATAATGAGCAAGAGAAGAAAACCAGAACAGGACCGAAATCAAACTGAAGAGACAGAAGAGTTTGTAATTGGACGTCATCCGGTTAGAGAAGCATTGGAATCGGATCGTGAAATCAATAAATTGTTTGTGCAAGATGGTATTGGTGGACGTGCGATTGATGATATCGTAGCTGCAGCAACACGCAAGAAAATAGTTATTAGCTTTGTGCCCAAATCAAAGCTAGACACATTAAGTGATTTCCAAAATCACCAAGGTGTTGTGTTGTCATCAAGCCCAGTTGAATATGCGACAATTGACGAGCTGTTTGAAGTGGCAGAGGAACGTGGAGAGCGTCCATTCTTTGTGATGCTAGATGGTTTAGAAGATCCGCATAACTTAGGTTCGATTATCCGAACAGCGGATGCGACGGGCGTTCATGGCGTCATTATCCCGAATCGTCGTTCAGCAAACTTAACGTCGACGGTATCAAAGTCTTCTGCGGGAGCAATTGAGCATGTAAAAGTGGCACGCGTTACTAACTTGTCCCAAACGATTCAAGAATTGAAAGATCGCGGGCTATGGATTTTTGGTACAGACATGAATGGTACAGACTACCGTGATTGGAATACAGACTCACCGCTTTGCCTCATTATCGGTAATGAAGGCAAGGGGATGTCACGTTTAGTGAAAGAAAACGTAGATGAAATGGTGACGATTCCGATAAAGGGAGATATCCAAAGTTTAAATGCGAGCGTTGCAGCAAGTATCTTAATGTATGAAGTTCACCGTGATTGGAACCCAATCCGATAAGGTTAAAATAATAAGAGAGCTCTAGTCTAGGAATAAACTTCCTGAACTAGAGCTCTCTTTTTAGTGAACTTATTTTAAAATCTCTTTAGATGTAAATTTTAGAGAAATCGGTCTTTCAAGCGAGCCCACCAAGTCTTACGCGAGGATTGCTGTTGAAGTTGGCGATTCGATTGACTTTGAGCAACCTTCATTAATTCTAGTTGTGCACTGATTGGTTTTTCATATCCTGGCTGGAGCTTACTATACGAACCATCAGGCTGTAATTCCCATGCTTTGGTATTGTCTGCAAAAAACAAAGTTAACGTTTTAAAAATAATATCATGAATTTCTTTATTTAATATAGGAAAAGCAATTTCAACACGATTTTCCATATTACGTGTCATCATATCAGCGGATGACAAGTATAGCTCTTCGTCACCGTTATTGTAGAAGTAATAGATACGGCTGTGCTCTAACATTCGCCCGATTATACTACGGACAGCTATATTCTCACTGACACCTGGAATACCTGGAATTAAACAACAAATGCCTCGAATATTCAATTCAATCTTAACACCTACTTGACTTGCTTCATACATTTTTTGAATTAAGACTTTATCGGTTAAGGAATTCATCTTAGCAATGAAATGTCCATTGCCATGTAGTTTTTGATTTTTTATCTCGCGCTCGATTTTCGCCATGAAAGCTTCTCGTATTCGATAAGGTGATACGTGCAAGTGATTGTAGTCGGGTTGAATTGAATAACCACTTAAATAATTGAAGAAATCATTTGCATCTTGTCCGACAACTTCATTTGAACTAAGAACCCCCATATCCGTGTAGAGCTTAGCCGTATTTTCATTGTAGTTTCCAGTACCTAGGTGGACGTAACGCTTGAACGCGTTGCCGACTTTACGTGTGACGAGGGCAATCTTACTATGCGTCTTTAACCCACGTACGCCATATAAGATATGAATTCCAGCATCTTCCATCTCTTTCGCCCACAAAACATTATTAGCTTCATCGAATCTTGCTTTCAACTCTACTAGTACTGTTACCTGAATACCCGCCTGAGAGGCTTTAATTAAAGATTGCACCAATTCAGAGTCGCGACTGACTCGGTAAAGTGTCATTTTTATGGATACGGTTTGTTTGTCATTAGCCGCCTGTCGGATAAATTCCAATACGGGTTCAAAAGAATCATATGGATGATGCAGAAATAGGTCCTGGCGATCAACCACCTGAAATATATCCTCCCCCTGTAATTGTTTAGGATAATATGGAGAAAATGGTTTATATAATAACTCCGGGTGATTTTTACCGAGCTCAGCTTGTAAATCGAATAAAAAAGTTAAATCAAGGGGGCCTTTTAGAATATAGACCTCATCTTCTGATAGCTCGAGAACATCCTTTAAAAAAGCGATATCTTTTTGGAGATTAGCATTTGAGCCCCGGCTGTCAACCTCTAAGCGAACAGCCATCCCATTTTTACGGCGTTCAATATAATCCACTATCGCTATTAGTAAATCATCTGCATCTTCTTCTTGTATCTCTAAATCAGCATTACGAGTCACTCGAAATGTAAAGGATTCAATGACACTATAACCGATAAACATTTCAGCGAGATAGAACTTGATAATATCTTCGACAAAGATAATCGGTTGTTTGTCCCCGTTATCTGCTTCTAGAATGAAATAACGATTAATGAGTGGGGCAATGGGGATAATTACGGCAAAAGGTTGGTTATCTTTTTCCAAATGCACAAACACTTGTAGATGACCATCATGTAGGTGTGGAAAAGGACGATGACTATCTACGCCATAAGGTGTCATTGCTGGCTCGATTTGTTTGTTAAAAATATCCCGGACTTCATTCAGTTGATTTTGAGTCAAGTGTTCCATAGATCCCATTACATAATCGATTGTCTCTAGCTCTTTCATCTTGTCATGAAATATAGCGTATTGACGGTCAACTATCTGACGGTTCTTTTTACCAATCTCTTGGATTTGTTTTTTTGGTGTCCAGTTTTTCTTCGAATCGGTTTTTGTCACACCTAATTTATGTTGATCTTGTAAGCCGGCAACGCGCACTCGAATAAACTCATCAAGGTTTGAACTGCCAATCGCGATGAACCCTAACTGTTCGAGAAAAGGATTCGTTGAATCAATGGCTTCCAAAATCACGCGCTCATTAAAATCAAGCCAAGAAAGTTCTCTATTTTGATAATATTCAGTTTTTGAGATATCTACTGTTGCGTCCCTCACCTGTATCCCTCCACAATTCTTTACACTTATTAATGACTATGCCTACTGGTCGTTCAAGACTTCAAATTTTATCGTTACTGGATAACCAACTGCACGTTCAAAATGATTGCGTTGTTTCTCAGCTTGAAATTTCTCGGAAACAATATTTCCGCTGTATTGTACGACCAAATCATAACCCTCTTCGTCATTTTTAGTTAACTCGATATGTTCTATTGTATTCACACGTGAATCGTTTAATGCTTCAGAAAACTTAATGATACTTCCCAGTTTCAATAGAATATCCTCTTCCTCGTCTGTGAACCAGTCGCCAAAGGTACTTAAATATTGCTTATATAGAGATCGGTTCTTGTAACTCGATAGTAATGCTAAGCGAGCACGGTCGATATGGGTGAAACCATGAATATTCGTATTCGAAATAACATAAAACGTATGTTGTGAGCTTGAATCATTTTCGATAAAACTACCTAGGTTATATAAGGTAGCTCCGTAATACATTAACTGCAATTGATCAATATCTTTTTTTAGCAAACCATTGTTTTCTAATTCGTTTAATAGCATATCTGCAATAGTAATACGTTGATTTGTCGCATATTCTGAAATATCATAATGAGCCGTTAATCGAATGACTTGTTGCTGAGGAACCGCATATAAATCATAAGGATTGTTATACTGCTCATTTAAGTAATGGTAAATAACTCCTTCACGTAGCCCGCGTCTGGATAAAATAAAGGAAGTTGCTTTTGAGACGTTAATGAGCTGCTGGAATACAATACCGGCTGAAATAATAGTATCTTTACGATCCTGACTTAATCCATCGAGAGAATCTAACTTTTTATAACTCGTTTCTTTAAAAATATCTAAGGTTTCATTCACTAACTCTGGTGTCATCGTATAACCATGTGTACCAGCTAATGGATAGTCGGTTTGTAATTGGTATACTTCAGCCAAGTTACGGGCGGAACCCCCAATCGCAATAATGGGGATGTTGTTTTTAGCTAACCAATCAACTTTCTTAAACTGCTTTTTGACCCACTTCGTTGTTTCGTTAATCGCATCTAGGTCATTATGATCTTTTCCTTTAAAGAATTGATTCGTTAAACTCACAGCTCCAAAAGGAAAACTATGTGAATGGACCACTTCTTTATTTTTGAAGAGCGTTACTTCTGTACTTCCACCACCAATATCCACTGAAATACCGTCATAGATATTAAAAGTGTATCGTACAGCATAGTTTCCGTAAAAGGCTTCCTCTTCATCAGAAAGCACGCGCACTTCTAAACCTGTTTCATCCAAGACGTGTTGGATAATTTCATCAACGTTTGAAGAGTTACGAACTGCTGCGGTTGCTACTGGAATAATACGATCTACTTGATATTCTTCAATAATTTCTAAGTAGTTTCGAACCAAGTCAGTTAGTATATCAATACCTGTTTGGCTCATTTTACCGTCTTCGACATATTGAACCAGTCGAGCAGAAACTTTAATGTTCTGTAATTCAGTGACATCGTAGTAAGCATTTGAATCAATGTTAAAGATGACTAAGCGAACTGTATTTGAACCAATATCGATTAGGGCTATTCTTTCAATTCCTTGTTGTTTTTTCATCAAACGCACCTATCTCTCTTAAATTCTGAAAAGTTACTATACACCTTAATCATACTAAAGAAGCTGTTCATTTGTCTAAACATCGACCGTTATTTGATAAAAAAGATGAAAGCAATGATGTAGGTTACAAAACTGGTAAAATTAACGCAGAAATATTACAAAGATTACGGATACACCATTAAAAAGTAAAGGAAATGCAATACTAAAGTATAGAATAGGGTATAGAATACTATCAGGCGTTTGAAGACGTCTCGAGGAAAGTATCTAAAAAATAAAAAATGATCTATATAAAGAAAGGATTCCTAAAGCATATGAATAAATGGACTAAGAAAATTGTTGCGTTAGCATTCATTTTTGCACAATTTTTAATCATTCCGAATGTTTCAGCAAGCTCATTGGAAGAGATTCAAAACCAGAAAACGACGATTCAAAAAGAAGTCAACCAAATTCAAAAACAGGTGAACCAAGAACTCGAAGAAGTTAGTGCAATTACAATTGAATTAGAAGAACTCGATAACGAGATAGCAGAACACGAAAAAACAATCGTACAAACTGAAGAAGAAATTGCCGAACAAGAGGTTCTAGTGGCTCAACGTCTTGAGTACACAGGTAACCAACTAAAATCTTTACAGAAAAGTGAAGTAAACAATAATATCTTAATCGGTATTTTACAAGCTGAAAGTTTTTCAGAAGTGATGAACATGATTTACTCTGCATCTGTTTTAACAAGTGCGAGTGAGGATCGTGTTGAAGAAGCTCAAAAAGAACATGACAAATTAACAGATATGCGTGAAGCGCTAGTTGTTGAAAAAGAGTCATTAAACGAGAAACAAGTCGCAGCAGTTGAGAAGAAAGAAGCATTAAACACTAAAGTTGCAGACTTACGTAAAGTCTTGGCAGAAAACGAAAGCGAGCTAAACAACTTAAACGCTGAAGAACGCGCAATTAAAGCAGAACAAGAAGCTAAACGAAGAGCTGCAGCAGCTAGAAATAATGTAACA
>DAIOTD010000012.1:0-14258 GCA_036752205.1 Atopostipes sp. | reverse complement strand
GTATTGATTGGTGAAGGACAACACATACGTGTGATAGTTGATCGAGACCAATTCATGAATCAATTTTAACTGGAGGCAAGGAATGAAGAATACAGCGATAGATACTATACTATTTACAGTCAAAAATAAAGAGGAAGAGATAGCGGATGTCATGCTCGATTTAAAAGAACGAGAGTATGCCATCGTCTATACAGATTTATATGGACACGTCACAGAACCTGAAACAGGCGGTCGTTTACCGAAAAAAGCGATCGAAAAATTTTTAGCGACGTTAGGTGAGATTGATATAGTGGCCATGCCCGTTAACAAAACGAATACCTTACCAATCAAAATGAATGCTGCGATGGTTACCTATTTCATGAATGAAGAAAGTTATAATACAGATGGACCAATAGACGGCAATCTAGCTAAACTACATAAAGCGATTGAGCATTTAATTGGTAAATCCTTTGGTAGCTATGACTTTTATCAGTAATCTGAAGACCCCATAATAAGCAGTAAAATCGAAAGTACGTTCGTTTTTTGATATACTAATAGAAGTGAAAAAGAAGGGAGGTTCAAAAGAAATGGCAAAAGAATTAGTTGAAAATAAACTCACGTTGTTACCTACTTTACCTGGTTGCTATATTATGAAAAATGCAAAAGAAAAAATTATTTACATAGGTAAGGCTAAAAACTTACGAAATCGGGTACGCTCTTATTTCAGAGGGAAGAAAGAAGGTAAGACGGCTCGTCTAGTTGAAGAGATAACAGACTTTGAATATGTTGTAACGGCATCCGATAAAGAAGCTTTACTTTTAGAAGTCACGCTCATCCAAAAACATAAACCTCGCTATAATATTTTGTTAAAGTTTGGTACGAGCTATCCATACTTAAAAATAACGAATGAACGTCATCCACAGTTAATCATTACATCAGAAGTAATGAAAGATGGAGCAGAGTATTTTGGACCTTATCCGAACGTTGGTGCTGCCCAACAGACTCAAGAGATTATTCATAAAATCTATCCATTGAGAAAATGTAATGGATACCAAAAAAGAGCTTGTCTCTATTATCATATCGGACAGTGTATCGGTCCGTGTGATCATGATGTTTCTCCAGAAGAGTATAGGGAACAAATTAAACATATTCGTTCGTTCTTAAATGGAAATGTTAAAATGATTAAACACGATTTAAAAGAGAAGATGCACCAAGCATCAGAAGATTTAAACTTTGAAGCAGCAGCAGAATACCGTAACCAGATTAGTTACATTGAACAAACGGTTGAAAAACAAGCGATTATTTTTAAGGACTTCAAATCTCGTGATTTCTTCAATTACTATATTGATCGTGGTTGGATTTCAATTCAAGTATTCTTTGTGCGTCAAGCCGCACTTACAAAACGTGAAGTGGCAATGTTTCCAATTATGGAAGATGCGAATGATGAGATGATGAAGTATATTTTACAATATTACCAACATTCGAATAACACGGTGCCAAAAGAAATCTATGTGCCTGCTGGTTTAGATATTGACTTCTTAAGTGAGGAGTTAGGGACGAAGGTGCATATTCCACAACGTGGTGAAAAGAAACACCTGTTAGATACAGCCGGACAAAATAGCCGTCTAGCGTTGAAACAGAAGTTCCACCTGATTACGATGGAGCAGTTAAAAACTACTGGGGCTTCAGAAGAATTATCCGAAGCCTTAAATTTACCGTATATTGAAACAATCGAGGCGTTTGACCATTCGAATATTCAAGGTACGAGTCCGGTATCTGCCATGGTATCATTTCGTGAGGGGAAGCCAGATAAAAATAATTACCGTAAATTCCATGTAAAAACTGTTAAAGGAAGCAATGAGGCTGCGACTACAAGAGAAGTGATTCGGCGACGTTATACGCGCCTTCTTAAAGAAAATGGCGAATTCCCAGATTTAATCTTAATGGATGGGGGAAAGATTCAAGTCAATGCTGCAAAAGATGTCTTGGAAAACGAGTTGGGCTTATCTATTCCAGTCGCGGGGATGGTTAAGGATGATCGCCATCAAACGGCTCAACTGATTTTTGGAGAAGACTTACGAATTGTGAATTTACATCCGCGTAGTCAAGCATTCTATCTTGTCCAAAGAGTACAAGATGAAGTTCACCGGTTTGCGATTAGTTTTCACCGTAATGTTCGCAGTAAGAATAGCTTTTCTTCGATTTTAGATGATATTCCGGGGGTAGGACCGAAAACACGCACGAAGTTGTTGCGCCATTTTAAATCCTTGAAATTATTGAAAGAAGCGAATATTCAAGAAGTGATTGATTTGGGTATCAATAGAAAGACTGCGGAGAATATTAAAGAAACGATGGCTGACTATCAAGTCGGAGCGAAAACTAAATAATATAACATAAACCAGGTAATGTGTGATGACGAATCATGTCGACAGATTACCTGGTTTTTTACTGCAAAAAGACAGATTTAAAAAAGGAAAACAAAAAACCAAACATTCAGTCAACAACCGAATGTTTGGTTCCGTAGGCATTATAATGTTATCGCTTAGTTTGTATTTTAGGTTTAATATTTTTGATGGAGAATGCATTAAAACCAAAATCATAGTCTGATTTTTCATACGATTCGTTTTGTTCATCTTCTACTTTATTTCTGGCATGTGGATCAAATAGAATGGAGATAAGTGCGCAAAGTGGCGCATCCTCTTCATTTTGAATCGAAAGTTCATAAACAGTATAGTTATTGTATATGTCTTTCTCACACTCCATAATAAATTGTTTCTCTTTATATACCGTGAAATATAATTCTTCAAAGTCACCTTTCACTACCCAGTCTAAGGGTTGTATAGTGAAATAGGAATCGCGAATGCCAAATAGTCCAGGATGCTTGCGCATGGTTGCCATGCTTTCACCGTCACTGTCTTTGAGTTTAAAAATCGGAAAGGGTGTGTTTTTAGTTTGCTTCACACTCATAATAAGGTCGCCATCGAACGTATAAATCGAAGTAACATCATTCTTTCTACCCCAGCGCCCTTCAATAATATAGAGGATTTGCCCTCGGTCATCTCGGACGGTCATGCGCTGGCTATTTCGAGTACTTTCTTTAATAAAAAGCTGAATCATTCTAAAACCTCCTCCATAAGCCAATTACAACTTTATTATACCATGGATGAAATGACAGATTAAACGAAAAAGACAAATCAACTTGAAAGCCGATTTGTCTTCATGTCTATAAGTCATCTGCGATGACGGTTGTGAGTTTATTTAACGCGTCTACGATATGGTCTAATTTTGTTTCCATACGGTTTAAAAGAAACATTGATATGAATATCGGAAATCCGACATTCGAAATGATATCAGTAAAACCGTTTAGTAAATCTAATTGTATTTCCATGTAAGACACTCCTTTTTATCCTCACCCACAGTAGAGTAACGAAAGAAGTGTTTGAAATTGTTACCTAATTGTCCATTTATGTGAAACGTAAGCTTTTACCATCTAAGACACGTTCAATAATCTGTGCAACGGCATCTTCTTCATGACTTGGTGCTTGATACGTCGCGATTTTTTTCACGTTATTGTGTGCGTTAGCTACCGCATAACTATGCTCAGCCCATTCGAGCATTGTAAAATCATTAATATTGTCACCAATCGTGATGACTTCGCTCGGTTTGTATCCACGCATTGCTGCGTACTCGGAAACCGCTTGCCCTTTATTGGCTTTCTTGTGGTTAATTTCAATATTATGTGTACTTGCAGAAGTTACAATTAAGTTTTCTGAGTTGGATTCAATATCTTTCTGAATGACTTTAAGAATCGAAGGATCATCTACTGCATTAAAAATAGCTTTTAGCAGGTTGTGATTTGAATCCTTGTATAAAAAGTCATAACTATCAATGGTTTGAATGTTATGTTCACTTAAGTATTCTGCCATCATTTCCATTAATCCATCATCTGATAAATTTTGATTAATGGACTTGAATACTTTTGCGTAAGATTCAATATATTCCTCGGTACTGTTTGTCGTATAAATGGCATTATCCGTATAAAACTGGTTATGGATACCGTAATTACCCATTATATCAATGATTGTTTTCGCATCATTCTGTTGAATAGCTCTCGTGAATTGAAGCTCTTCATTAGCATTGAACATACGGGCGCCGTTCAATTCGATAAATGCACAGGCAAGTCCTTTTTCTTTTATCATGCTATATCCTGAGTCGGCTGTTCGGCCTGTTGCAACTGCAAAATCTAATCCAGCTTGTTGTGCACGATAGATTGCTTCACTTGCGCGATCGGAAATTTGCATCTTTTCATTTAATAAAGTACCGTCCATATCTGTTACAATAAGTTTGATTGACAAAGTATCGTCTCCCCTTTAGATAATTACCTACAGTTTATCAAACTATAGAAGTAATAACAGTCTTTTAATGTTTTGTTTGGGTAAATGATTAAATAAAGCAAAATAGAAAGCGAGTGTATGAATTAATGTCCATTCCAGTAAAGAATAACTGGCAGTCAATTTTAGAAGAAGCGACGGCCACCGAAAGTTATCAGAAGTTGAGTGAGTTTTTAAAAGTAGAATACCAAACGAAAACCATCTATCCTGAAATGAGAGACATTTGGACAGCTTTTCAACTCACAGATTATGAGGATGTAAAAGTCGTTATATTAGGACAGGATCCCTATCATGGTCCAAGACAGGCACACGGACTTAGCTTTAGCGTTCAGCCGGGTATTAAGATACCACCATCCCTTCGAAACATCTATAAAGAGCTAGCGGATGACCTAGGACACGAAGCTGTTCAACATGGTTATTTAACAAGCTGGGCGAAAGAGGGAGTCTTCTTATTGAATAGCGTCTTAACCGTTAGGGAAGGCCAGGCCCACTCGCATCGTGGTCAAGGCTGGGAAGAAATGACCGATTTTGTGATCAAGTCTTTAAATAATAGAAAAGAATCTATTGTGTTTATTTTGTGGGGTGGGGCTGCACAAAAAAAACGTGCGCTTATTAATGAAGAAAAGCACTTTGTACTAACAGCACCACATCCAAGCCCCTTGTCATCCTATAGAGGGTTCTTTGGATCGAAACCTTTTTCAACGACAAATACCTATTTAAAATCAACTGGGCAAGAACCGGTCAACTGGAAATTGCCAGAAGAAGTCTAAAAGAAGCAAAGACAGTTTGACAAAAGGCTTCATTTGATGGTAAAGTGTCATAAGGTAAAAATTAAAAAAGAAAAGAGGAGAGCATAAATGAAACGTAATAAATCAGCATTAGCATGCACGATTTGTGGCTCTCGTAATTATTCACTCGATATGGGCACGAAAGTCCGTACAGAACGATTAGAAGTTAAAAAGTTTTGTAAATATTGCGCGAAGCATACTTTACATAAAGAAACGAAGTAAAAAAGACTCGGGACGAAAGGAGACTAGTAACAATCATGGGTAATTTTATTAAAGAAGTTCGTCATGAAATGCGAGAAACAACATGGCCAACAGGGAAAGAAATGCGTAAGTACACCGCATCTGTTTTTACAGTCATTATTTTATTTGCGATTTTTTTCTACGCATCAGAATCAGTAATCGTATGGTTACTTTCTCTTATTTAATTGCGTATATATCTAGCATACCACTAGTAATCGTGCTATAATACATTTCAGTTGGAAGCCTTCTAGACCTCGTTGTCAATGAAGGTTTTTTAATTTCAAAAAAATAGTTGATAAATAAGACACGAATAAATAATAAACATAAAACATAAATCATGAAAAGAAAGAGGTAGGGGTGAATATGGGAACTTTAGATCGAATGAGTGAAGAGAAACATTGGTATGTATTGCATACTTACTCTGGTTATGAAATGAAAGTTAAACAGAACTTGGAATCTCGTATGACGAGTATGGGTATGGAAGACAATATTTTTGAAATCATCGTCCCAGAACAAGAAGTTTACGAAGAGAAAGACGGTGAAATGATTGCTAAAAAGAAAAAAGCCTTCCCAGGTTATGTTCTTTTAGAGATGATCATGTCAGATGAGGCTTGGTATGTTGTCAGAAATACTCCAGGAGTTACTGGATTCGTCGGATCGCATGGTGCAGGAAGTAAGCCATCACCATTGTTACCAGAAGAAGTCGACTCGATGTTGCGTAGTATTGGCGTGAATCCTCGCAAAGTGGATATTAATCTAGAAATTGGACAAGCGGTCGAAATCATCGGTGGAGCCTTCAAAGGTATGGAAGGTGTCGTAACAGATATTGACGAAGACAAAGCAAAAGTGACTGTTTCGGTCGAGATGTTCGGACGAGAAACAGATGCTGAATTAGACTACAACCAAGTGAGAGAATTCGAAGAAGGCTTCCAGTTATAGAACTTTCTTCAATAAGAGTTAAATAAATTCTTAAAAAGACTTGCATTTCATGTGTTGGAGTGCTAAAATGTCTCGGTACGTTTATGGGCATGCGAGCCTTTAAACGGTTTTTACCAGTGGGAGGGGAAATTACTTAACCCCACTTTACCACTCGCGGACAAAACAAGGAGGTATGTCTCGTGGCAAAAAAAGTTATTGATGTTGTAAAATTACAAATCCCTGGAGGCGCAGCTACACCAGCACCACCAGTAGGACCAGCTTTAGGACAAGCAGGAATTAACATTTCAGGTTTCACAAAAGAGTTTAACGCTCGTACAGAAGAAAACCGTGGAACTCTAATTCCAGTAGTCATTACAGTTTATGAAGACCGTTCATTTACTTTTGTAACTAAAACTCCACCAGCTTCAATCTTATTGAAACAAGCTGCAGGAATTGACTTAGGTTCAGGTGAACCAAACGTTAAAAAAGTTGGAACAGTTACATCTGATCAAGTGAAAGAAATTGCTGAAACAAAACTTGAAGACTTAAACGCAGCTTCTGTAGAAGCAGCTATGCGTATAGTTGAAGGTACTGCTCGAAGCATGGGAATCACAGTAGAAGGATAATTCGAATCCAAGATTCGATTTTTAGTGAGATGTCTCGTGCTAATTTCACATGAAAATGATTATGTTATGTGAATAGTGGGAGGTCAATCCGTTAATACCACATAAGGAGGATTTAATCGTGGCAAAAAAGAGAAGTAAAAAATATTTAGCTGCTTTAGAACAAGTAGACCGTGAGAAAGAGTACGGCGTTCGTGAAGCAATTAATTTAGTAAAAGAAATTGATTATGCAAATTTTGATGCGAGTATCGAAATTTCATACCGTTTAGGTGTTAACCCTAAACATGCTGACCAACAGTTACGTGGAGCTTTAGCTTTACCAAATGGTACAGGTAACACAAAACGTGTTGTTGTATTTGCAAAAGACGCTAACGCTGATGCAGCTCGTGAAGCTGGCGCAGACTTTGTTGGTGCAGATGATTTAGCAGAAAAAATCGAAGGTGGCTGGTTAGACTTTGACGTAGTTGTTGCGTCTCCAGACATGATGGCAACAGTAGGTAAATTAGGACGCGTCTTAGGACCAAAAGGCCTAATGCCAAACCCTAAAACAGGAACTGTTACACCAAATGTAGCAAAAGCTGTTACTGACATCAAAGCTGGTCAAGTAGCTTACCGTATCGATAACCAATCGAACTTACACGTCTTAGTAGGGAAAGTTTCTTTCTCAGAACAAGAATTACTAGAAAACATCCAAGCTGTACACGAAGAAGTTATTGAAGTTCGTCCAGCAAGTGTTTCTGGTTCAAGCTATATTAAAAACTTAGCTGTAGCAAGTACTTTCGGACCTGGTGTTAAAATTAACCACCGTACGCTTTTAGATAAAGAAGAAGCTTAATTCATTTTAAATGAAATAGAGCTTGCATCTTTTAAAAGAACTTGTTATAATTTCTAAGGTTCAAGATAATTGAATAAAGAAACATTACCGAAGACCGTATGTGGCTTATGCCTTAATTTCATACCGAGGAAGATGTGTTTATACGATCTATATCATTATAGATTTGTTATTAAAACATTTAACGCTCCCTTATGTCTTTGGTGACTAAGGGAGTTTTTTAATTAGAAGGCTGAGAAGCTTCAGGAGGTGACGTTCGTGAGTCGTGAACAAGTAATTCAAGAAAAACAAAACGTTGTAGATACATTAGTTGAGAAAATGAACAACGCAGCATCATTCGTAGTAGTTGACTACCGTGGTTTAACAGTAGGAGAAGTTACTGAATTACGTAAGCAATTACGTGAGGCTGGAGTTGAAATGCATGTTGTTAAAAACACTTTAGCTCGTAAAGCAGCAGCAGTTGCTGAAATTGATGGGTTAGAAGAAGCATTAGTTGGACCAACAGCTATCGCATTTTCAGAAGAAGAAGTAGTAGCACCAGCTAAAATTATCGTTGACTTTGCAAAAGAGGCACAAGCACTTGAAGTCAAAGGTGGTTACATGGAAGGTAAAGCAGTTTCAATCGAAACGATTGAGCAAGTTGCAAAACTTCCAAGTCGCGAAGGACTATTGTCAATGCTATTATCTGTTCTTCAAGCACCAATCCGCAACACTGCATTGGTATTCAAAGCAGTTGCAGAGAAAAAAGAAGAAGAGGACGCAGCATAATTTATATGCCGATCTCGCAGTCGCCTAGACTGCAAAACGTTTCATCATTTTAAAAATAAAAAAACATTATAACGGAGGAAATTAAAAATGGCTTTAGACGTAGCACAAATTATCGCTGATTTAAAAGAATCAACAGTTCTAGAAATCAACGAATTAGTAGAAGCAATTGAAGAGGAATTTGGAGTAGAAGCAGCAGCACCAGTAGCAGCAGCAGGTGCAGGTGCAGCAGTTGAAGAAGAGCAAACTGAATTTGATGTAGAATTAACTGACGCAGGTGCAGCTAAGATTAAAGTAATCAAAGCAGTTCGTGAAATTACTGGATTAGGTCTAAAAGACGCTAAAGGTCTAGTAGATGGCGCTCCTGGAATCATTAAAGAAGGCGTATCTAAAGAAGAAGCAGAAGAAATGAAAGCTAAAATTGAAGAAGCTGGAGGATCTGTTGAACTTAAATAAGTCCAACGATCTAACATCTGAATCAATCAACCTCAAGTGGTTTAACCACTTGAGGTTTTTCTTTATCTAAAATCCAAAAGATGCATCATAGAATATCCTTAAATAAATCTATTAGAACACACTTATCTATTGTACACTTATGTTATAATGGCAAATGCAATAGAATGCTTACCAGAAACGGTTAAGAGAATTTTATCTATCAGGAGTGAAAGAAAGAATGATGAATGAAAAAGAAAACGCCTCTCGTATTGACTATGGGATAGTCCTTTGTGTCATGCTACTTGCGATGATAGGGTTAATCTCACTATACTCTACATCCGTACTCATACAAGGTGGTGGTTTGCGCATGACGCTGATGCAGAGCATTTGGTATGTAATTGGAATAGGTGCAGCAGCCGTCATTATGTTGTTTGATTCAGAACAACTTTGGAAGATAACAGGCTATCTTTATTGGATAGGTATCGTGGCCTTGATTTTAACGTTATTTCTTTATGATCGAGAGTTGGCAAGTAAAACAGGAGCAAGAAGTTGGGTTCGTATACCGATAATCAATAATACGCTTCAGCCATCCGAGTTTGTTAAAATTCCTTATATATTAATGTTGGCAAAAGTAACCACTTTACACAATGCACGTTTTAAAAATCGAACGCTGGAATCTGACTTTCAATTAATTGGAAAATATATACTTTGGTCGATACCGCCTTTTGCATTAATTATGGCTCAAAACGACTTAGGAACAACCTTGGTCTATACGGCTATTTTAGCAGGAATATTTCTGCTGTCAGGTATTCAATGGAAAATCATTGTGCCCATTGTATTGGTCGTAACGATAGTTGGTGGAGGAATTATCTTCTTAGTTGTTTATAATAGGGATTTTCTCGAGCGAACATTAGGGGTACAAACTTATCAATTTGAACGAATCGATACATGGTTAGATCCCTATCACGATACATCTCGAGCTTCTTATCA
This sequence comes from Atopostipes sp., assembly GCA_036752205.1. GTDB lineage: Bacteria > Bacillota > Bacilli > Lactobacillales > Carnobacteriaceae_A > Atopostipes. The sequence continues at coordinate 4,297 of DAIOTD010000012.1, read as the reverse complement.
AGTAACGCAAGCCTTCAAAGCGATTGGTTCAGGTGGCGTATTTGGTAAAGGATTAGGAGTTTCTGAAGTTTATGTCCCTGTTCGAGAGTCGGATATGATTTACGCAACTATCGGAGAAAACTTTGGTTTTATCGGTGGATCATTCTTAATCTTTGTTTATTTTGTCTTAATATATAATATGATCCGTGTCGTTTATGATACTAAAAATGAGTTTTATGCTTATATAGCAACAGGTGTCATTATGATGATGGTGTTTCACGTATTAGAAAATATAGGTATGAATATCGGTTTACTTCCGGTTACGGGAATACCGTTACCATTTATCTCGCAAGGTGGATCTGCATTACTAGGTAATATGATGGGTGTGGGCTTAATTATGTCTATGCGATTCCATCATCGTTCCTATATGTTCTCGGGAGATGGAGATTTATTCCACTCTGAAGCTAAATAAGCAATGTCGAATTTATGTAAAGGGAGAAGGTAGAATATGTTAAAAACACGCTATAAAATGATTGATTTGTGGATACTTATCCCCTTTTTATCATTAGTAATCTTTAGTGTAATTGCGGTGTACAGTGCGAGTACGTTTTCATCTTTAAGTGACTATGGGCATCCCAATCACTACTTTTTTCGTCAACTTGTTTATGTAGTATTAAGCATAGGTAGTGCAGCGTTCTTTTATATCTTTCCATTTCGCGCTATGAAAAATACTCGACTCATTCAACTGGGTACTTTTGTTACCTTTGCTTTGCTAATCGTCGTGCTTTTTTTACCACCAATACTTGGTGCAAGACGTTGGATACCTTTCCCGTTTTTTAATATCCAGCCTGCCGAATTCGCAAAAGTCTTTATCATCTGGTATTTAGCTTATATCTTCTCGAAAAAACAAGATCGACTTGAAACAGAGTTCATTTCCACGGCTATAAGACCAGGTATCTTAGTTGGGGCAATCTTAATGTTGATTTTAGAACAACCCGATACAGGTACAGCCATAATTGCTGCGATGGTTATACTCCTGATGCTATTTTCAAGCGGAGCATCTGTGAAATATGGCTTGCTATTTTTCTTAGGGTTGACGATTATAGTTGGCTTAATCGTTTGGTTTGTCTATGAATTTGGGGATTCCTTATTCGGTGGTGACTATCGTTATGAGCGCTTCTTAGGGTGGTTTGACCCGTTTGGTACATCCCAATCAGATGGACATCAACTCGTGAACTCTTATTACGCCTTGAATCGTGGGGGCTGGTTTGGTGTAGGTATAGGGAATAGTGTACAGAAAACTGGTTACCTACCATTTCCTTACACAGACTTTATTATGGCGATTGTTGGAGAAGAGATGGGACTACTTGGTGTGTCGTTTGTTTTAGGAAACTTGGGTATTTTAATTAGTCGATCCTTTTATATAGGAAGTAAAGCTATCGATAGCTTTAATGGCCTGATCTGTATTGGAGTGGGTTCGATGTTACTTGTCCAGTCACTTGTTAACTTGGCTGGAGTAACCGGGTTGCTTCCAATTACTGGGGTTACGTTTCCGTTTCTCAGTTATGGAGGATCGAGTATAATAGCTCTATCAATATCCATTGCGCTAGTCGCGAATGCGTCTAGGAATGAAAGAATAAAAATGCAGTCTCTATCTTAATCTTTTAAAGGTCTCCATCTTCGATGATGAGAGATCTTTTTGTTTTAATAAATGAACCTTCTTTAAGTATATTCGGTAGGAGAACGTTGATATTAAAATTTTAAAACCTTACAGTTAGACCGATCTTATTTAAATGTGAAATAAATTAAAATAAATGAGGATAATACTTGCATTAAAAATCAATACTTGCTATTATTTAAAAAGTGAAAAAATTGAGCCAGAGATGGTATTCAGAAGGAGGCATTGGAATGACAGACGTAGAACCGAAATTATTTATTCAAGAAAAGCTTCAGAATAACACTTTTATTATTTCTATTGATGACATTTCAATTGTTCGTCCGGAGAGTTCTTTATTTTTATAAAATAAAGAACTCTATTTTTTTGCTAAAAATTTCATATTGGAGGATGAAATATGTTAAAACAGAGTGAAGTGGCTGTGAGGTATTTAGATGAAGGAGAAGATAAGATGGTAAATGAAAATGAAATGTTATTGGATGTAGATGAGAAACCAGCATTTTGGCCTGGATTGTTACTCAGTTTTCAGCACGTGTTTTCAATGTTTGGAGCGACAATTTTAGTACCGATTATTACGGGGTTACCTATCTCGGTTGCACTAATGATGAGTGGGGTTGGAACGCTAATCTACCAATTTATCACGAAGTCAAAAGTCCCTGTTTACCTAGGTTCATCATTTGCCTTTATCGGAGCTATGCAGATTGCGATTAACCAACTTGACGGAGATGTGAGTGCCTCCCAGACGGGAATCATGATTTCTGGATTGACTTATGTTCTTATTGCATTTATATCGCAAAAAGCAGGAACAAGATGGATTGATAAATTACTACCTCCAATCGTTATCGGCCCAATGATTGTTGTTATTGGACTAGGTTTATCGACAACAGCGATTCAAAATACAGACTTAGTAATGGGTGGACAATGGCGTAATATGGTTGTAGCAGCAGCGACCTTTCTAATTGTCGCATATGTGAATACGAAGGCTAAAGGATTCGTAAAAATCATCCCGTTCTTATCCGGTATAGTGGGCGGATATTTCATCGCAATAGCACTTGGAATTGTAAACTTTCAACCAGTTATTGATGCAGCTTGGATTAGTATCCCTGAAATTTACTTACCATTTAAAACAAACACTTTTAACACTTACTCGATCCATTTAGGTGCAGAGTCATGGGCATTCTTACCACTGGTGTTGGTTACAGTTGCTGAGCATATTGGAGACCATACCGTATTGAGTAAAATGACAAACAGAAACTTCTTAAAAGACCCTGGTTTATCACGTACGTTATCGGGTGATGGAGTTGCGACGGCTGTATCGGCATTCTTCGGTGGTCCAGCTAATACAACCTATGGAGAAAATACGGGTGTAATTGGTTTAACAAAAATTGCCTCAGTAAGGGTTATACGAAATGCTGCCATCATCGCGGTGTTACTGAGCTTCTTTGGGAAGTTTATTGCACTACTATCAACTATCCCAGCAGCAGTTATCGGTGGAATGTCGGTCATCCTTTATGGTGTCATCGCTTCAAACGGCCTGAAAGTCATGATTGAAGAACAGTTAGATTTCTCAAAAGCACGTAACATGATTATAGCAAGTAGCATGTTAGTTATTGGAATTGGTGGAGCGGTATTAAATATCGGAGCAATCGTTATCTCTGGGACAGCATTAAGTGCAGTTGTTGGAATTCTACTTAACCTCATACTGCCAGACGCATAAAATTATTCGGGACTTGTTTTTGCAAGTCCCTTTTTTATTTTACACGAGTCTGATAAAATAGGAACGATATTGAAATAGTTTATGGAGAGAGGATTTATTAAAGTGGATCATTACTATACAAACAATCCAACGTCAGAGAGTAACCGAGAGACGTGGTCAACAACAATTAATGGAAAGTCATTTAACTACACGACAGATGCAGGTGTGTTTTCAAAAGATAAAATCGATCAAGGGTCAGAAGTTTTAATGATAACCGGAGCCGAACAAACCTATCCAGAGGGGAATATTCTAGATTTAGGATGTGGATACGGACCAGTCGGAATCTATTTGGCTAAAGCATTCCCGGATCGTACGATTGAAATGGTTGACGTAAACGAGCGTGCACTCGAATTAGCGAAGCATAACGCCGCGCAAAATGACGTTTCGAATGTAGAGATTTATCAGTCAGATATCTATGAGAATATCGAAAATAAAAGCTTTGCTGCTATTTTATCGAATCCGCCCATTCGCGCTGGGAAAAAAGTTGTTCACGAAATTTTAGAACAAGCCTATGATCATCTAATGGTAGGTGGACAATTATTAATTGTGATTCAAAAGAAACAGGGTGCTCCAAGCGCAAAAAAGAAAATGGAAGATGTTTTTGGTAATGTAGAGCGCATTAACTTAGATAAAGGTTACTGGATTTTAGCTTCAATTAAGAAATAATCCAATGTAAGCACAAACATTCAGAGAAATCAATAATTTACTTGACTTATTTAGTGTTCCCCTATATACTAAATGAACGCTATTATTGTTGGAAATATTGGAAAAGTGTGCCCGAAATATTGTCCGGGTAGGCTTTAGGAAAAAACAAAAGACATTGTGGATTTACTGAATACACATATCTTTTGTATTTTTTTTGCTTAAAATAGTGAAAAAGCGTACAT
>DAIOTD010000011.1:18881-26214 GCA_036752205.1 Atopostipes sp. | reverse complement strand
GCCCATTCTTGCATGCTTGTAATTGGATTTGGAGGATGCGAGCCCATTCTTGCATCCTTGGAATTGGATTTGGAGGATGCGAGCCCATTCTTGCATCCTTCGAATAGAAATCAGTGGTCGTAAGCCAAAACTTCATAGAAATAGTTAAAAAAACCCTCTGGAAAGATAAATTTCAGAGGGTTTTACGTATCAATTTATTGTTCGTGTGAAATCAGTTTTGGATCGACAATAGTATAACCTTGTTCAATTAATCCATCCACGATACCTGGTACTGCTTCTGCAGTCCATTCGCGATCATGCATGAGAATATTTGCACCGTTCGATAATAAAAACGTTGTTAATGTAATTTCAGTTAACGCAGCTGGATCACGATATTCAGATTCCCAGTCGTATCCAAATGACCAGTTCATCCACGCCATTCCGATTTCAGGAATCAAATCTCTCGTATAATCAGTCATCATACCGTGAGGCGCACGGAAAAACCGAGGTGCTTCGCCGGTAGCGTCTTCAACAATATCATTTGTTTTTTCAATTTCACCTCGTTGTTCTTCTTCTGGATAATCAGGTAAAGTCATGTGCGTATGTGTATGATTACCGATTTCAAAGCCACGTTCATGGAGATCTTGAATGACTTCAAATCCTTCTTCGTTTTCCATATACATACCATTTACGAAAAATATCGCACTAACTCCACGTTCTTCTAGTGCATCAGCAATTTGAAGCGTATAGCCATCTGGCGCATCATCGAAAGTTAGTAATACTACTTTTTCTTCTGTATCACTCTCAGGATCAATCGGGATAATAGCATGGGTATCCGGATTGATTTTGTATTGATAAGCTATTTCTTCGTTTTCTTCTTCTTCCTCATTTTCGTCCTCGAGATTTTCTGTGGTTTCTGTTTGCTCATCCGCTTGGACTTCTGAAGTATCTGAATGATCATTATTATTATTGTTCATTTCTGTCTCCGTATTATCCTGGCAAGCTGCTAATAAGAGGGTAGAGATCATAAGAGCAGAAAGTATTTTCGTTTTCATTTTATCAACACCTATTTTTAAAATTATATATTTTCTATAACTAAAGTCTATCATGAAGCTGTGATTGAACAAACTATTATGTCTACATGAAATACGTATTAACTAAGAAGTAAGTAATTCAACTCTGATATTTTCGAGAGCTTTTCCACTTATTGTGAATACGACATCTGTTTGAGTGTTTTTGATTGTGATGGTGCTGTCATATGTTTCAATGTGTATGATTTCAAAAGTGTCATTCAATGAAATTCCTTTTTGAGTTAAGTAACTTAGAAGTTCGTCATCGTCATCTGGTACTTCTTTTACCGTGAAAGTTTGACTAACAATGGCATCTTTTAAAGGGATTAATGGAACTTTATCTAAATCAACTGTACCGTCCGCATTGGGAATTATACCGCCATGTGGATCGTATTCGGGATGCCCCAGTAGTTCGCTTAATGCATTGATTACTTTTTCAGAGGAGGCGTGTTCTAACCGGTCTGCTTCAACGTGGACTTCATCCCAATCAAAGCCAAGCTTTTCATATAAAAAAACTTCCCATATGCGGTGCTTACGAATCAGTTTATTCGCAATTTGGATTCCGATATCGGTCAGTTGAACCCCTTTGTATGGGTAATATGTGATAAGGTTTTCTTTTTTTAGTCGATTATTCATATCTGTTACCGAAGCAGCAGAAACTGAAAGTGAATGAGCGAGTTGTTTATTACTGACAATATCTTTCGCTCCATTAAGTGAATAAATTGTTTTAATATAGTCTTCTTTACTTGGAGAAATTTTCAAAAGAAATCCCCTTTCTTTAACTTGTTAGAGTCACAATCTTTTAACATCCTTCGATTAATGACTCGTCTTTAGTTTAGGTTAACCTAAAAATAAATGCAAGAAGTTATTAAACTTTCTAAATGTAATGACGAGATGCAAATCTTTGAGTTGCCTTACTGTTACTGTTAGTATTACTATACAAGTGATTTAATCATCGCATATAAATAAGGAGGAATTATTTATGACTAAAGTTGGAATCGTAGTAGGTAGTACGCGTGAAGGATCGTTCTCGGGTCGAGTAGCTAAAGCTATTGAGGGACTATTGCCATCCGATTATGAAGTGACTTATTTAGAGGTTGCACAACTGCCACTTTATAATCAAGATTATGATGGAAATGAACCTGTAGAGTATGGACCTTTCCGAGATTTAGTAGAAGAACAAGATGCTTATATTTTTGTTACACCTGAACATAACCGTTCAGTTCCTGCAGCACTAAAGAATGCCTTAGATATTGCTTCAAGACCATACGGAGAAAATAAATGGGGCGGGAAACCTGCATTAATCGCAAGTCAATCTCCTGGTGCAATTTCTGGATTTGGTGCGAACCATCACTTACGTCAAATTCTAACTTTCCTAAACGTATTTACAGTACAACAACCGGAAGTTTATATTGCAGAAACACCAAGTCTATTTGGTGAAAATGGCGAATTCTTACAAGATGGAACAGAAGAATTCTTACGCTCAGCAGTTGAACAATTTGATGTATTAATCAACGCGATTAACTAAAGTTTAACGATGTCTTAGATAGAGTATGTTTCGTCTATCTAAGACATTTTTAATTAAAAATGAGGTTTTAGTTTTGATTAAATTTAAAGTTAAAATGATGAATCACTAGGAAGTAGGAGAGAACTATATGGCAGATACAATGGAAAGATTTATGTCCGAATTTAATAATTTACATCATGCTTTGATGGAGAAGTCAGGATCCAATGATGATTTCTTTTCCCTATTAAAAGACATGGAAGATGATCCAATCGTTTCACGGTTTAAAGATGAGTTACATATTATTCGTAAGTTGAGAAATATTTTAATACATGAAAAGAAAACAATTGAATATGACATTGCAATGCCATCAGAAGAAGTTGTTAATCAATTGATTTTTATTCGCCAGCAACTTATCCAACCCTATCAAGCTGGAGATTATTTTAGTCGAAAAGTATTTAGCTTTAGTATACAGGATTCTTTTGAACGTCTTTTGTACTTCGTGAACAAAAACAACCTTTACCAATTTCCAATATTTGATGAAGATGGTCTTGCAGGAATACTCTCACATAATGGTATTACGAATTGGTTGGCGAATCATTATACGGATGGAAAACTAGACTTATCGGAAATATTAATCAAAGATATTGTAGCTGATGAAACAACTTATTATCAGTATGAAATTATATCACCTGCGACGTCATTATTTGAAGTAGAGGAGATGTTCTTTCGGAATTTAGCTGTTGGGCGGAGTCAATATTTAATTTTGCTAGCTGAAGTAGATGAAATTAGAGAATGGGACGATATTAAAGGCATCATCACTCCATGGGATTTACCGAAAGTATTAAACCTTGTTCAATTTGAGTAAAAAAATAGGCCTATTGACTATTAATAGTCATTAAGCCTGTTTACTTATATTACAGAAGCATAAACAATAAGATGGAGGAGATAATTCCGATTGTGAAAGCTTTCATCTTACTATCTTGCTCATTTGGTAGTTCATGTTTAAAGACTGATAGGACCATTGCTCCCGTTAATAGAGCTTCACTTATTGATAAAACTAATTCAGAAACAGGGAAGAAGTAACCAATAAAGTACCCAACAAATAATCCGAGAATAATTGGATAACGTCCTTGACGTTTGTACTTCTTAGGAAAAACATGATAGATACCATGTTTGATTGCTAGGAAGTGAACAACGTAGGCAACCATATAGATAATTCTATAAGACACACTGTCTGTTGTATAAGACCCAACTACATAACCAATTAGCATGTTATAGAGCGAAATGAAGATAACGTTTGTCCAGTAGAAAGCTAACTCTCCACTCGTACTATACTCATCTGTCGGTAATCGTCTTGTATGTGTTAAGAAGGTATCAAACATATAGAAAAATAGAAATCCAGCTAATGCCACCAAATAGATGGTATACTGACTACCTGTAAAATGTACAGTAGGAAACGTATCTTCCAGTAAATGTTGTCCGTGAGACAATTGTGGAAACATATGAATAAAGACGTATACTGATCCAACCCCAGCTGAAAATGAAGCAAAATCCGCATCCTTAATGCGATGTAATATGCTGAAATCGTAATAATAGACAATACCAAAAACAACAATTGATAAAAACCCAACTAGCATTGAAACCATTTTCCGAGCCCCTATCTAAAATAATAATTTTTTACTTTCTAAGAGTGTAAACGATACCTCTAAGGATGAAATATAAAACGGTAGAAGCCAAATAGCCAAAGATTGCATCAACACTTAATAGTAAATAAATTGCTATTAACATCACACTTACGATTAAAGTCAGTAATCCCCAACCTTCTTTCGTCTTCAAATCAATCGATTCCTTAGAGATTAGCGCACCTAAAACAAAACCCCATCCAAAATCAGAAGAAACTGTAAATGTTAAAATTCCAATTATTGCAATGATGGAGCGGATAATACTCTCCGTTTTGAAAGCATTCGTTACTTTTTGCATAACCATACACCTTTCTAAAAAGCTTGCGTGAAAATACACAAACACTATGACAGTATACCATATTTCAAAGGTAAAATAAAATACTAATCAGTATGAAGTTAATCCAATCGTTCTTTGATAATGCTGATTTGACTAGAAACGACTTTAAAACCTACTTTTTCATATAATAATTTAGGCGAATCTTCAGCATCCGCTACTAAAATAAGGGGCTTTTGTTCTTCATTAAGCTCATCCATCACATACTGAATCATGCCAGATGCGATACCTTTATTACGATGCTTCCCATCCGTTAGCACGTGATCGATTTCAATGAAGTTTTTAGAACCGTGTAATATGAGAGAAGCAACCGGTTGATCTCCTAGTTTAGCTAATAGGAACTTTGTGTTTTTTTGATTAAATAAGAATGGATAGAAGGATTGAAAATAATCGGCAATTTTTTCCCCGTTGAGTTTATCTTCATTATAATTTAACAATAAAAAATCTTCTAAATTATAATCAGCCACGACTTCAAATGTCACTTCTTGGTTGTAGTTTTCTATATGTAATTGATTTGGAGAAACAACCATTAATTCTTCTTTCCCTAGTTTATACTCCTCATGGTTTAGATAATTTAGTAAATCAAGGTGAATACCTATATTTTCAGGCCATTTAAACTTTAGATGTTGTTGATTTGAATCGATTTGGTGATTACGCTGAATATTTTCAATTAGTAAAAACTCTTCAAGAATTGGATTAAAATGGAGTAGCATAAAGTTTGAATCATATCTATCTGGTAATTCCGAGTTCATATACTGACTAAAAAGTTCATTCTGATCGATTAATTTGCTAAAATGTTGAATATCTAGAAATGATGTATCTTTCATAATGAAAAGACTCCTTATCGGATAAGTTTTGTGAATGCTATTATAAACCATACGTTACTAATTAGTATATTATACGATTAAATAGATGTATATTATATTACAGTGATGTAAAATATCCATACAGATATAGTTAAAACAGCATTGTTTAAACAGAACAACATTGTTCCATATAGCGGATAATAGTTTGTGAATGCTGATATAAAGATGTTTACTTTTGTAAATTACTGACGAATGATGATATCGGTTGCACGATATTAATTCTTGCTACATTACAGTTTGTTAACAAACTCTAAAACATATTGGAATAAGTCGTTTTACTTGCTATTATACATATAGATTTTAAACCAACCTCTGTTCTGACGAACAGTAATAAAATCATTTCTAAACTCACATCTTAATTATAAGGAGAATTGGATTGAAAAAAAATAAAATGTTTTCAATACTCTCTTCTACAGCAATTTTTCTTTCTTTATTTTCAACTGGCGTTCAATCGGTGGATGCCGAATCACAAACCTTAAATGAATTACAACAAAGACAGCAAGAATTAAACCAACAATCAAATCAACTTCAAGGAAATATCAAAGAAGCTGAACAAGAGATGAATACGTTAGATTCAGAACGTACTCAAATTAAAAATGAGATTGTCGAAATTCAAAAGAATATTGATGCTGTTTTATTAGAAATTAAAACCCAAGAAGAAGAAATTGCTCGTTTAGAAGAAGAGATTAAACAACTTAATGTAGAAATAGATATTTTAAAAGATAAAATTGCTCAGCGTGATATTGCACTAGCTAAACAAGCACGCGGTGTTCAAACAGCAGGATCACCTAATAATATTATTGATATTGTTTTATCTGCTGACACTTTATCGGATTTAATTGGTAAAATTGAAGTAATTAATTTAGTTGTTCAAAATAATAACAATATAATGGAAAGTCAAAAATCTGATAAACAACTTGTAGAACAAAAAGCAGCACAAGTTGAAATGGCTAAAAGCGAAGCTGACGAAGTCAAACTAGCGATGGAAGTTAGTCGTAATAACTTAGTGGCTCAACGTCGTGATATGGATAATAAAGTTGCTATCTTAACTGAAAAATTTGACTTAACTAGTGAAGAACGTAATGCCTTTATTAATCAACGTAATAATGTAGCTGCAGAAGCAACACGTGTCAATAACTTAGTGAAAGCTGAACAACAGCGAATTGCAGCAGAAAAAGCACGTAAGGCAGCAGAAGCAAGAGCTCGTGCGGAAGCTAAACGTCGAGCAGAAGAAGCTCGTAAAGCTGAAGAAAGACGTATTGCAGCCGAATCTGCTAAAGGTAAAGACGTGACGACTGCTAGTGGATCATCTAGCTCAAATAGCTCAAATAGCTCAAATAGCTCAAATAGCTCAAATAGCTCAAATTCTAATAGTGGTGGATGGGTAAGACCTGCAAATGGTTACGTTACTTCTAGATATGGTTACCGAATCCATCCGATTACAAAAAATCGTCGTTTACATGCCGGGATTGATATCGGTGGTGGTGGTCCAATACGTGCCGCTAAAGGCGGAGTTGTTAAATATGCTGGTTACCATTACTCTTATGGTTATTATGTACGTATTGACCATGGTGGAGGAATAGAGAGTTTATATGCTCATATGACTCCTTCTCTTCAAGTTTCAGCTGGTCAAAGTGTATCAGGTGGGCAAACTTTAGGTACGATGGGAACTACAGGATCATCAACGGGAGTACATTTACATTTTGAAATTTTCCAAAATGGTACTAAAGTAAATCCAGAAGGTTTTATTCGATTCTAATTAAATCATAACTAAGCACATTGAATGTTTCGATAGCATTCAATGTGCTTTTCTTTGTTCAAAATGTTTTTGATGCATTTTATGATAAAACCTTGTAAGATGAAAAGGATAAAATGTGAGAGGTGATTGAATGATT
>DAIOTD010000011.1:5590-18781 GCA_036752205.1 Atopostipes sp. | reverse complement strand
ATGATAAAACCTTGTAAGATGAAAAGGATAAAATGTGAGAGGTGATTGAATGATTGATATTACATCAATAAATAACCAGCAAGTAAAAGAGTGGAAAAAATTACATACAAAAAAAGAACGTAAAAAGACTCAAAGTTATATCTTAGAAGGCTATCACTTAGTAGAGGAGGCTTTGAGATTCGCGAAAGAAGATATAAAGCATATTATTGTACGTGAAGATATATTAAGGAATCCTGAATATTTAAAGTTAGTTATAGATCCTGATTTTATAACGACTGTATCCGTTCAAGTTGCAAATGAAATAAGTGATACGGAATCAAATCAGGGTATTTTTGCCGTTGTATCCATTCCTTTAGCTAAAGAGTTCGACCTTATTGATAAACCGTTCCTACTTTTAGATGCAGTCCAAGATCCGGGAAACGTTGGTACAATGATTCGAACAGCTGATGCGGCAGGGTTTCAGGGCGTTATTCTAGGTAAAGGTTCAGTTGATTTATATAATTCTAAAACATTGCGTTCGGCCCAAGGGAGTCACTTTCATCTAGATGTATTTGAGGGAGACTTAAACAATTATATTTCAGAAGTTAAAGGACAAGGATTAACAGTATATGGTACGGCCTTAAATGAGAAAGCTATATCATATAAAGAGATAAATGAAGTGAATCCATTCGCACTCATTGTCGGAAATGAAGGTTCTGGAATATCTAAGGAAATCATGACATTGATAGACCAAAACATTTATATACCGATGAAAGGTCAGTCAGAATCATTAAATGTGGCTATTGCTGCGAGCATAATAATGTTCCATTTGAATTAAATTTGAGAGGGAGATTTTATGACCAAAAGTATTTTAATTTTGAGTGAATTGCTGCCTGAACAAATCGAAGAAATGAAAGAAATTGCTTCCGATTATCAACTCATCTTTGCTGTTGAAGAGGCTAAGTCGACAGAAGTGGAAATTATCATCGGTTGGTCTGAAGATATACCGACTTTTATAGAAGATAAAAACTCAACTGTTAAATGGATTCAGTATCCTTATGCAGGAGTGAATGATTTACCACTCGAATTATTTAAAAGGAAAAATATTCTTTTGACAAATGGTAGTGGTATTCACCGCTATTCAGTTGCTGAACATGCGATGGGATTATTGTTGAGTATGACAAGGTCTCTTGCTACAGTAGCAAATAATCAGTTAAATGAAGATTGGATCACTTTTGATAATTTATATGAATTGTATGGAAAAACAGCGATGATTGTTGGAGCGGGAACTATAGGCGAACATTTAGGTCAAATTGCTAAAGGTTTTGGAATGAAGACAATCGGTATTAACCGTAGTGGACGAAAAATCAAGAATATGGATGAGCATTATACACAAGATGAATTACTTAAGGTCATTCGTAAAGCGGATATCCTCATAAATATACTGCCTTCTACTGATAAAACCCACCATATCTTTAATAAAGAACTTTTCGAAGAAATGAAAAATAATGTTATCTTTATCAATGTGGGTCGGGGCGACACTGTGGATACGGAAGATTTACTAAAGGCTTTAAATTCAGAAAAGATTTTGTTTGCCGGCTTAGATGTGTTCGAGGAAGAACCTTTACCAAAAGGTCACCGCTTGTGGAATCACCCTAGAGTTATTGTCTCTCCACATATTGGTGGGCTTGTAGAAAATTATCCAAAGCATTTTTATCCCATCATAAAAGAAAACTTGGTCGCTTATTTAGAAGGTAAGGGCCTTCCTTTAAACGAGATAGACCTTGAAAACGGTTACTGATGTATTCATGTATAAAACGTTAAGAAAGCTTTAAGAATCAACGTTTTTTGATTTTTTTTAGCTAAATCCCTTTTCATTTTGTTCTCTTACTGTATAATAGTACTAGTCGCATTTTTAGCGGCCTATGAAAATTACAGAATATTATAACTTTAAAAACAGTTATTGAAACCCGAAGAAGGAGAATGTTAATGGAGTTCGTCCGTGCAACTTGGGAAAACGATCATGAATATATGAGTATTGTTGGAGATTTACTAAAAAACGAAGAATTATTAAAACTTGATGATATTACACATCATCATTATACAACTCGCTTAGTACACAGTATTTTTGTTTCGTATGTCAGTTATAAAATCACAAAAGCTAGAGGCTTAGATTACGTGTCAACGGCTAGAGCTGGTTTGCTACACGATTTTTTCTTAGAAGAAAGAGATGAAATCGAACTATTGGGTATGGGATCACATAATTGTGCGCATCCTAAAATTGCCTTAAAAAATGCAAAGAAGTTAACGAAACTAAATGACCTTGAAAAAGACATCATTTTAAAACATATGTTCTTATGTTCATTTAAATCAAAAATGCCTCGTTTTAAAGAGAGCCTTATTGTGTCTATGGTTGATAAATATTGTGCCATTTCAGAAGTCTCGACACCACTTCGTAATTGGACAAAAGAGATGATTGCAAGAGTACAAACGAGTGTCTCATATAGCTAATAACTACAAATTTCAGAATCCCTATGCGGGCTATACCGTATAGGGATTTTTCTTTAGACAAATTATGATTTTTAACGGTTATTATTTGCTATAATTCGATGATTAAATTACGATTAGGAACGTATTGAATAACGCAATGAACTAGGAGCTGATTAGATGGTCGAACTATATAGTGACCAGAATCAAGAACTTTATGAAGATTTATTTAAAAAAGTAGAAGTAGGGGATCGTGATGGTTTTCGCGAACGTTTTTTAACACTTCACGAACGTGATCAACAGGAATTGTTTCATCTGCTTTATCCAGAAAAAAAACGTAAAATTGCAACCTTTCTAACACCTCAAGAATTCGCAGAAGTATTTGAATGGATGGAGTTAGAAGACCAAGAAGATGCAGTCGCTTATTTACCAAAAGACTTTATGGTCGACGTATTTGATTATTTGCCGACCGATATTTTAGCAGGGTTTGTTCCAGTAACAAATGAAGAAAATATTGAAGGCATTCTTCGTGAAATGGATAGCCAGGAATATCGTAGTTTGCAAGAAGTTTTGTCTTATGATGTAGACACTGCGGGTTCCATCATGACAAAAGAATATTTTTTCATTTCTGAAGAACTGACAACGCAAGAAGTCATTAATCAGATTCGTGAATTTGGTAATCGTGCTGAGACGATTTATTATTTATATGTAGTGAGCAAAAATCATGAATTAGTTGGCGTATTGTCTTTAAGAGACTTATTATTAACACCTGAAGATACGCTTGTTCGTGATGCAATGAATCATCAAGCTGTATCCGTTCGAGTAGATGAGGACCAGGAGGAAGTAGCGAAGGTTATTCAAGATTATGACTTAATCGCCATACCAGTTGTGACTCACGATCAACGTTTAGTTGGAATTATTACGGTAGACGATATTATGGATGTCATTGAACAAGAGCGTGACGAAGATTTCCATGAGTTTGCTGGTATTTCAGCATCAAAAGGTGAAGAACATCGTGGTTCGAGCCCAGTGAATGCCGCTAAACAACGAGCACCTTGGATCATTATTTTACTCTTCTTAAGTATGGTTTCTGGTGGTTTAATTAGTGTGTTTGAGTCAACATTAGCGTCTGTTGTTTCCTTAGCTGCATTTATTCCGCTTATAATGGCGGCCGCTGGTAATGTGGGTACACAGTCCCTCGCGGTATCTTTGCGTAATATGAACGATGAAGACGATGCAGACAAAGACATGAAAGAAATCTTATTTAATGAGGCCAAAACCGGTGTCTTATTAGGGTTTGTTTCTGGAATTGTTGTGTTTGGTATTGTTATGGTACTTTATCGCGATATCGTATTGTCTTTAATAGTTGGCTTAGCCATTTTCTTATCTATCATTATTTCAGCAGTCGTAGGAACATTAATTCCCGATGTTATCCGAAAATTGAACTTTGACCCAGCCGTAGCGAGTGGTCCTTTTATTACGACGATTAATGACACATTGGGTTTATTGATTTATTTTGCGATTGCGACGACGTTAATCAGCTTTATGTAGGTGAAGACCATCAAAACAGCTACCATTCTGAGATGTAGTCTGTTATAATAGGTCTTGTAAAAATTGAATATTAAAATCAAGACAAAAAAGAGTAACTTAACGCAACCTTACAGGGAATAAATACAAGTATTGAGAGTATTTATAGGACGCCTAAGCGAAGTTCACTTTTGTCGATCGAAATATAAAAAGATAAATTTTCGAATAAGATGGTATTTCACCCGGTTTGCACCGTTATGCAATCTCAAGTGCAAGGAAGCTTTATGGCTTTTTTGAACTAGGGTGGTACCGCGTTTAATCTCGTCCCTTTGTATAAAGGCACGGGATTTTTATATTTTATGGAAGGATGAGGAAAGTGGATTTAAAAACAAAATTAGAAGAATTGGCTACAACTTCGGTTACACGAATCGAAGAAAGTAGCTCGATGAAAGAAGTTGAAGAACTTCGAGTACAGCTTTTAGGTAAAAAGGGAGAACTAACTGATTTACTTAAAATGATGCGCGATTTATCAAAAGAAGAACGTCCGGTTATTGGAAAGTTAGCCAACGAAATACGTGATGACCTAACGTCAAAAATTACAGCAAAAAAAGAGGTTCTAGAAGAAGAAGCACTAAACAAACAATTACAAGAAGAAACAATCGATGTGACCTTACCAGGCCGACAAGTTAAAAAAGGTCAAACCCATATTATCCATCAAGTAATGGAACAAATGGAAGATTTATTCTTAGGAATGGGCTACAACATCATTGAGGGATCTGAAATCGTTTCAGACTATTTAAACTTTGAGCGTGTGAATGTTCCGCAAGATCATCCAGCGCGTGATATGCAAGATTCATTTTACATTAATGAGCATTTCTTATTAAGAACACAAACATCAGCAGTACAGCCACTGGTTATTGAAGCACATGATTTCACAAAGGGACCTTTAAAAGTAATTAGTCCAGGTAAAGTGTATCGTCGTGACTCAGATGACGCGACGCACTCACACCAGTTCCATCAAATTGAAGGGGTAGTAGTGGATGAAGGGATTACGATGTCCGATTTAATGGGGACATTAGAAGTGATGTCTAAGAAGATTTTTGGTGAGGATCGTGTTGTTCGATTCCGTCCAAGTTACTTCCCATTCACAGAGCCTTCAGTTGAAGTAGACGTGAGCTGTTTCAAGTGTGATGGTGCTGGATGTAATATCTGTAAAAAATCGGGTTGGATTGAAATTTTAGGAGCAGGGATGATTCATCCAAATGTTCTTGAAATGAGTAACGTAGATTCTAAGAAATATTCTGGCTTCGCATTTGGTGTAGGACCTGACCGTATGGCTATGTTGCAGTACGGTGTAGATGATATTCGTCATTTCTATATGAATGACCAACGATTCTTAAGTCAGTTTAGCAAGGAAGGTGTAGAATAAATGTTAGTTTCATATAATTGGATTAAAGAGTATGTTGACTTAACAAATATTTCTCCAGATGAATTAGCTGAAAAATTCACGCTAGGTGGATTAGAAGTTGATGGGATGGAACGTTTAGGAGAAGAGTTGTCTGGTTTAGTTGTCGGAGAAGTGATAACTTGTGGGAAACTAGAAGGTTCAGACCATTTAAACAAAACAACGGTTAATGTGGGCGAAGAAACCTTATCAATCATTTGCGGTGCACCAAACGTTGAAGCAGGGCAAAAAGTTGTCGTTGCTAAAGTAGGTGCGGTTTTACCAGGTGATTTTGAAATTAAAGAAGCAAAAATTATGGGTGAAAAGTCTTATGGAATGATTACGTCGTTAGATGAATTAGGCTTCTCGGATTCGATTATTCCAAAATATGCTGAAGATGGTATCTTTGTTTTAGCGGATGACGCTGAAGTAGGAGCAGATGCTCGCCCATATCTTGGTTTAGATGACACGATTATTGAGTTTGACTTAACTCCAAACCGTGCAGATGCGCTAAGTATGCGTGGGGTTGCTTATGAAGCAGGTGCAGTATTAAACCAAACACCTCAGTTCGAAGAAATTACAATCGTAGAAGATGAAACAGATTCAGTCGAAGACTATATCTCAATCTCCGTTGAGGACGCGGAAGATACGCCTGTCTATAAAATGCGGTTAGTGAAAGACGTTACTGTAGGAGAGAGTCCAATATGGATGCAACATAAGTTAATGCATGCTGGCATTCGTCCAATCGATTTAATTGTGGATATCACGAACTATGTGATGTTAGAGTTCGGACAGCCTTTACATGCCTTTGATTATGAAAAATTAGATTCGAATGAAATTTATGTTCGACGTGCAAAAGAAGACGAAGTGCTAACGACTCTTGATGGACAAGATCGTAAATTGTCACCAGAAAACTTAGTGATTACAAATGGTCAGAAAGCCGTGGCACTTGCTGGAGTAATGGGTGGAGAAAATTCACAGATTACAGAAGAAACAAAAACAATTGCGATTGAGTCTGCCATTTTTAAACCGGTTCTTACACGACGCACAGCTAACCAGTTAAACTTACGTAGCGAAGCAAGTAGTCGTTATGAAAAAGGTGTAAACTATGCGACCGTTCAAGATGCAGCTGATTTAGCTGCAAAATTAATGGCTGAACTTGGTGGCGGTACGATTGTCAAAGGGACATCCGAAGCGGTAGCGAAAGCAGCAGAAGATACAGTTGTGCAAACAACGATTGACCGTGTGAATGGCGTAATCGGAACAGATTTAAATGGGGATGACATTTCAGCGATTTTATCTCGTTTAGCTTTTGAACACACCATTTCAGAAGGAAACATTACAGCAAATATTCCTCCACGTCGTTGGGATATTAAAATTCCAGAAGATTTAATTGAAGAGATTGCGCGTATTTATGGCTATAACAATATTCCTGTAACTTTACCGGTTACAGAATCAACACCTGGAGAATTAACGGCAGGTCAAAAAGCGACGCGCCGCGTTCGTGAGTTATTAGAAGGAAGTGGCTTACAAGAAGCCATTTCATATTCGTTAACGAATTCAGAAAAAGCTACTCGTTATAGTATTATGGAAGGTGAAACAGTTCTTTTACAAAATCCAATGAGTGAAGAGCGTGATTCTTTAACGCAAAACTTAGTAAGTGGATTAGTCGATAATGCAAATTATAACCGCGCACATCAAGTCACGGACATTGCTTTATTTGAAGTAAGTCATGTGTTTTATAAAACGTCAGACGAGCAATTTGATGAGTATACGCATGTAGCAGCTTTACTAACAGGTGACTCGGATAAGAGTTGGTTAGGTGAAGATGATACACTAGACTTCTACAGTATAAAAGGTTTAGTAGAAGTTGTATTAGAAGACTTTTCATTCGCTGAAGAGATTACTTATGAATTAGCGACAAATCGTTTAGGGATGCACCCAGGACGTACAGCTAATATTTTCTTAGGTGATACAATAGTTGGGTATGTTGGGCAATTACACCCTGCGGATGCGAAAGAAAATGACTTAGGCGACACATTCGTCTTTGAATTAGCATTGGATCAGTTAGTGGCGGCAGACAAAGATGTCGTCTTGTATACACCACTTAATCGTTATCCAGGATCATCACGTGACATTGCTTTATTAGTGAATGAAGAAGTCACCCATCAAGATCTTGAAAAAGTTATTCAAGAGAATGGTGGAGAGTACTTACAAAACATTCATTTATTTGATTTATATGACGGTGAGAACATTGAAGAAGGTAAGAAATCAATTGCCTACTCGTTATTCTTTGCGAATCCAAATGCAACGTTGAAAGAAGAAGAAATTAATAAGGCTTTTGAAGCGATTACCCAAGCTTTAATTGACACGTTCGAACTAGAAGTACGATAAAAAATGATATGGTTCCTATGGAAGAAAAATCTATAGGGACCTTTTTTTATTTCGTAAGTTTCTGAAATCTATAAAACGACTTTATGATGAAAAAGATGTTTGTTTTTGTTATGATAGTAAAGTAACTGAAATAAAGGAGTATGTGTAGATGGTTAATCAAAAAAGAAGAACAAAAGTAGAAATTAATGAAAAAGAATATACAATTGTTGGAGACAAGTCTTCTGCACATGTTAATCTCGTAGCGGATACAATCAATAAACAAATTGAAGAACTCACATCATTATCGTCTAATCTGAGTAAAGAAGAGCAAGCAATTTTAATGGCTGTGAATGCTATTTCAGATCAAATAACAACTCAACAAAAGATGATAAAGCTGGAAGAAGAACTCGATTCCTTAAAGAATCGTTAAGCAGCTTGATGTCTAAGGAGAACGAATTATGTTAAGTCTATTTATACTACTGGTATTATTTGTTGGAGCATATAGTGGGTATAAGCAGGGAATCGTTTTACAATTACTTGAAACAATTGGATATGTTATTGCAGTAATCTTTGCTCTTGATTATTATAAAATTATTAGCGATTATTTTTATTTGTTAATCCCATATCCATCACCCTTTGCACCACAAACGAATCCGTATTTATTTTATGATGAAAAATTTATGTTTAGTTTAGATATTTCTTACTATGACATGCTAGGATTTTTAGCTGTTTATTTAGTCGGGTGGCTTGTTGTGAAATTCTTTACTAAATTACTTTCATATACATTAGAAAAACTAAAAGCGCCGGAACCGATAAGTGGTATTGGCGGTGCTATACTGGGTATATTTGTGAATTATATGGGAGTTTTTTTTGTTTTAATTGTCTTAACGACAATCCCTTATGAAATGGTACAAAACACTTTAAAAAGTAGCACACTAGCAGACACGATGATAACTTCGACACCTAAAATATCTGATGAAGTCTATCGAAGATTTATAGTAGATGTTTATGATGAAGTGTCAAAGAAACTTCCGACTATGGATATCCAGCTACCCACATCTGAGGAAGAAGCTTCTGATGAGACGACGGAAGAAAATCAAGAATAATAGAAAAGGTGTTGCAGCAATTTTAATATCTTGCTCTGCGGCACCATTTTTTTTACAAATGGAGTGAGTAATAGGTGAAACAGATTGATATAAAATCAATGAAAACATTAGAATATGCAAAAGTCATTTCACAATTAGGCGAATATACTGTTTCAGAATTAGGTAAATTGAAAGTGAAAGAAATTAAACCGCAAAAATCGATTGAAACTGTAGAAAGATTGTTAGAAGAAACGGATGATGCTGTAAAGATTTTACGCTTAAAAGGTGGTATTCCTTTAGGGTCTTTCCATAATATACGTCCCCACGTAAAACGCATGGAATTAGAAGCTGAATTATCAGGCCAGGAGATTATTCAAATTGGTCAGTTAATTAAAGGGACTCAAGAAATTATCCGTTTTATAAAACTGTTAAAAGATGAGGAAATTACCTTGTTTCACTTATTTGATAAGGTGGAGCAATTAGTTGAACTCCCTCACTTACAGCGCAGAATTTATGAGACGTTAACGGACGGCGGGTCTGTATTGGATGATGCGAGTGCCCGTCTAAAAGCGACAAGAACTTCCATTCGCCAAACAGAAGGGAATGTCCGAGAAAAATTAAACAGTATTGTTCGTGGGTCGCAATCGAAACATTTAACCGATAGTATTATAACGATGCGTAATGATCGCTTTGTTATTCCTGTTAAGGCAGAGAGCCGAGGCGTATTTGGTGGCGTGGTGCATGATCAGAGTTCTAGTGGTCAAACTATTTTTGTTGAACCTCAAAGTGTCTTAGACTTAAATAATAAATTAAAAAGACTAGAGAGTGACGAAAAACATGAAGTAGACCGTATCTTGTCTGCATTAAGTATGGAAATCTTGCCTCATGCTGAGAATCTTTTAAATAACTTATCGGTATTGGTTGAGCTGGATGTTGCCCAAGCTAAAGCTCGATATGCACGTGATATTAACGCGACTCGTCCAATTGTTTCTGCAAACAAAGTGATAGAATTATATGGAGCTAGACATCCTTTAATTCCAGAAGACGAAATTGTAGCAAATGATATCGTATTAGGTGAACAATATAAAACAATCGTTGTTACTGGACCCAATACAGGTGGTAAGACGGTGATCTTAAAAACATTGGGACTCTTACAAATGATGGGTCAATCCGGGTTTTATCTTCCTGTTGAGGAAGAAAGTTCAATCGGCGTCTTTAACCATATTCTTTCAGATATTGGTGATGAGCAATCAATTGAGCAGAGTCTCTCTACGTTCTCTTCTCATTTAACAACCATTGTCTCTATCTTAGAAGAAATAGATGAAGATAGTTTAGTGCTGTTTGATGAGTTAGGGGCTGGAACAGACCCACAAGAAGGTGCCGCATTAGCCATTTCAATATTAGATCACATTGGTGCGGTAGGAAGTTATGCTGTAATTACTTCTCATTACCCTGAGTTGAAATTATATGGCTATAACCGACCGCAAACGATGAATGCCAGTATGGAGTTTGATATTGACTCATTAAAACCAACATATAAATTTAAAATGGGGATTCCAGGACGAAGTAACGCCTTTGAAATCGCTCGAAGACTCGGATTAAATGATGAAATCATCGATACAGCTAAAGAATTGATGACGAGTGAAAGTCAAAGTGTCGATGAAATGATACAAGACTTAAATGATAAACAAAAAGAAGCTGAAACCTACGCAGAAGATCTACGTCAACGTTTGTTAGAAGCTCAACGATTACACAGTGACTTAAAGCAGCAATATTCAGATTATAAAGCTGAAAAAGATCGTTTAATCGACCAAGCAAAAGCTGAAGCCAATCAAATTGTTGAAGAGACTAAGCGTAAGGCGGATTCGATTATTGAAGACATTCGTCAGAAACAAACAGAAAGCTCAGCCAGTGCCAAAATAAAAGAACATGAGTTTATCGATACACAGTCACAATTGTCTGACCTGAGACATGAAGAAGCGTTGTTGAAGCAAAATAAAGTCCTTAAAAAACAAAAGGAAAAGAAAGTCCTTAAAGTCGGTCAATCGGTAAAAGTTCATTCTTTAGGTCAACAAGGGGTTCTGGTTGAGAAGATAGATAATGAATGGGTCGTTCAGATGGGGATGTTGAAGATGAAACTCCCTGAAAACGACTTAACGGTTACGGAAGAAGAGAAACAGAAGCAAACAACTACCTACACAGGTTCGATTCGTACGGTTAGTCCAGAAGTCGACCTACGTGGTGAACGTGTAGATGCTGCTTTGTCACGTTTGAGTCAGTATTTAGACTCTGCGTTGTTATCAAACTACCAGAAAGTGACGATTATTCATGGTCATGGAACGGGTGCTGTTCGAAGTGCAGTTCATGAAGCCTTGAAAAAACATTCTCGCGTTAAGAAATACGAAACTGCGCCTGCTAATCAAGGTGGGACAGGTGCTACAATTGTTACCTTAAAATAGATTGGTTATGAAACAAGTTTTTGGTAAATTGTTTCTAAATATGCTAAACTGTTTCTTGAATGTAAAATAATAATCCAATGGGAGGGTTTTATAGAATGATTGAATTAACAGATACAACTTTTGATGAGAAAACAAGTACAGGTTTAACATTAACAGACTTTTGGGCTGAGTGGTGTGGTCCATGTAAAATGCAAACACCAATACTAGAACAAATGTCAGAAGAATCAGATGGTTCAGTTTCATACTATAGTATGGACGTTGATGCGAACTCTGAAACACCAAGAAAATTTGGAATTATGAGTATTCCAACATTACTTGTAAAAAAAGACGGCGAAGTCGTTGATACATTAATCGGTTACCACTCACAAGAGCAAATCGAAGAAGTATTAAATAAGCATAAGTAATTTATCTTATTGCTTAATAAAACACACATGAAGAATAATCCCTCTAAAGTAGACAGGTCAACTATATATCTATTTTAGGGGGATTTCTTTGCTTTTGATTCAATAAATAATTTCGAATTGTGAACAGCTAAATTGAGAATCATATTTTTAATTTAAGTCTATTTTTGCTAAAATAGATAGGGTATGATTTATAAGGAAATGAATTCTACTTGAGGTGCGATATGAAAAAACAACCAATTGGTCTTTTAGATTCAGGAGTTGGAGGCTTAACTGTCGTTAAAGAAGTCATGAGGCTACTCCCGAATGAAGAAATTT
Source organism: Atopostipes sp. (assembly GCA_036752205.1). Classification (GTDB taxonomy): domain Bacteria; phylum Bacillota; class Bacilli; order Lactobacillales; family Carnobacteriaceae_A; genus Atopostipes. The sequence continues at coordinate 6,708 of DAIOTD010000011.1, read as the reverse complement.
ATTATGTAGGGGATTCTGCCCGTAATCCATATGGACCTCGTCCACTAAGTGAAGTATTAGAATACTCTATACAAATAGCAAATTTTTTAGTTAGTAAAGGTATCAAACTACTCGTTATTGCTTGTAATACAGCAACGGTAGCTTCCTTGGATGTTTTACAAAAACGATTAGACATACCCGTTATCGGAGTGATAGAGTCTGGAACAAAAGCAGCTATTTCAAGTACTAAAAATAAGAAAATTGGGGTAATCGGGACACAAGGAACGATTCAATCCAATGAATATGAAAAACAAATTATGGGGTTACTAGAAGGTGCAATTGTGCAAAGCGTTGCTTGTCCACAATTTGTATCAATAGTGGAAAAAAATCAGTATGAAGATGAGTTAGCTAGAAAAGTAGTGTCAGAAGAGCTTAGCCCGTTTGTAGATTCAGATATGGACACCTTAGTATTAGGCTGTACGCACTATCCATTATTACAAAGAATTATACAAGATTATCTAGGGAATGACCTCATGTTGATTAATCCTGGAATAGAGGTAGCTAAGCAAGTGCAAAGTATTTTGATAGATAAAGCTATAATTGATACCGGTGAAAAAGCATCCAACCATGTCTTTTATACATCAGGTGATCCAGTTAAATTTAATGATATCGCCATTCATTGGCTTAAACGACATGATTTTGACGTGAAACATATTGCAGTTGAGGAGTTAGAAAAGTATGGAAAATAATACAATCATTATCGCAACAGGTAACAAAGGTAAAGCAAAAGAGTTTGAACATCTTTTTAAGAAATATGGCTATGCCATAAAAACACTTTTAGACTTTCCAGAATTAGAAGATGTTGAAGAAACGGGGACAACGTTTCAAGAAAATGCGTTATTAAAAGCTGAAGAAATTTCAAAGAAAATGAATAAAATTGTATTAGCGGATGATTCAGGATTAGAAGTAGATGCATTGAATGGGCAGCCAGGAATTTATTCTGCACGGTTTGCAGGAGAGCACGGTAATGATGAGAAGAACAATAAAAAATTACTAGGAGAATTAGTTGGTCTGCCCAAAGATAAAAGAACAGCTAATTTCCACTGTTCCCTTGTTTTAGTTGGACCAGACCGTTCACC
>DAIOTD010000011.1:0-5490 GCA_036752205.1 Atopostipes sp. | reverse complement strand
GCAAAAGTGATGCTAAAATTGTATTTTACGGTCATACACATATTGCTAAAGTTGATAAGGAAGATGATGTTTATTTCATCAATCCAGGCAGTATCAGACATCCTAGAGGAAATATAGATGTCGGTTCATACGCAATTTATGAAAAAATAGATAATGATGAGTACATTACTTTTTACGATTGGAATCATAATGAGTTAAAAGATCTTTCTCAGAAGTTATCTTAAAAAACATTATTGGTTTTAAAGGAGCTAGTTGAAATGATTAGTGAAAGAATGGAAGACATGTTATTAAATGGTTTAGAAACATTAGTCATCCCAGCTGATGAAGTAGCTGTTATTTTTGAAAACAATACGTTGAGTCATGCATTATTAATCATGACATCTAAGAAGTATTCAGTTGTACCAGTTCTTGATAATAAATCTCGAATGAAAGGGTTAATTTCACTTCCTTTAATTATTGAAGCGATTATTGATATTGAGGACATTCACTTTGATAAACTCGGGGACATATTAGTAAAAGAAGTTATGGATGTCGATTATCCGGTTGTTAATGAGGATTTTGAACTAGAAGATGTTTTAAGAATGCTAATTCACAATGCTTTTATCTCAGTTGTCAATGACGAATGTACTTTAGTGGGAATCATTACACGTCAAGAAATATTGACAGGTACGAATAGAATCGTACATAATTTTGAAAATGAATATCAAGTAATAGATAAACAACCAGAGAAAATTTAAGAGTAAATATAAAACAACCGCTACCGATGAGGTGAGCGGTTGTATGCATTTTTGTCTATTTTTCAAAGTCAATATCGCCATATGGTAAATCTATACCGGCATCAACAATTTTATTAACATACATTTCATAAAATTTATTTTCAATCTCAAATTGTGATCCTGCTTTTACATACATTGACACTCTTAACATTAATTGATTTTTACTGTTAGAAACAAACAGCACATCTGGATAAACCGAAATTTCTGGAAACTCTGAAACATGAGTTTCATTGATTTCATCGACTAGTTTACGAACTATGTCTGTATCAGTCTCAGGGAATAATCGAACCTGGACGAGTGCACGCATATCCGATTTAGACTTATTACTAATAATAAGGATTTCACGGTTGGGTATAAAATGAACGGTACCATCAAAATCTTTTACTTCTGTTGTACGCAGGTTTAGATTCAAAACATTACCTTCAACTTCCTCAATAATAACATGGTCACCGATACTCAGTTGTTTTCCACTTAATATAGTAAAACCGTTAACCAAGTCTGAAACAAATCCTTGTGCACCAAATGAGACTGTTAACCCTACAATTCCAGCACTCGCTAATAATGTACCGACTGGGAAGCTCAAAATATCTAATATTGTATAAACTAAAAAGAATATGAAAATTGTTCGGTATACATTCATAACAACGTTATAAATCGTTTCATAACGATTGTGATCGGTTGTTTTAGATTCTAAAAAGCGTTTAAAAAATAAGTTGATTGCCCATTTTGCGATAAAATGTACGATCAAAAATACAATTAATGAAAAGATAATTCTAATCGAGGCAACTATAATCGTTTGGGAAATATCATTCCAATTAAAGTTTGCGATGATTCTTTCTAGAAATGTTTGATTGGCTATTTCGTCTAATCCTAACTCTTCTGGTAATCCTTCTGCTAAATTAAACATCAATTTTACTCACTCCAAATATCCTAATTTTTAATGTTAGTTATATGTTAACAGATTTTAAAAAATAATGGCAGTGTATGTTCAAACATTTGCATATCTCAATAGCATAATGTTATCCTTATTATAAGATTAATAATAAAGAGAGAGTGATGAATGTGAATTTAACAGGTGGAGAAATCGCAGGACTAATTGCAGCAATAGCTTTTGCAATTTTAGCTATATCGTTAGCTATCATGATTTTTAGAACTGGGAAGGTCATAGGTGAATTAAACACCACTATTGAAGAAGTAAATAAAACAATTAATGTAGTCACAAAAAATACTGATCATTTACTAATCGAGGTTGAAGGATTGTTAAATAAATCGAATACTACATTAGATGATGTGAATGGGAAATTAGGGATGACGGACCCATTATTCTTAGCGGTAGGAAACTTAGGTACTTCCGTTTCAGACTTGAATAATGCGACAAGAAATCTCACTAGCCAATTAGGTGGAAAAGCTAAAGTTGGCGCAACGGTAGGCTTATCTAAAAAAGTCGGAGAGAAAATAACTAAACTATAATTTAATAAAAGGAGAAGATAATATGTTTAACCCTAACAAAGATAAATTTAGAGTTGAAGGATTAATTACTGGATTATTAATAGGGGCTTTAGTAGCGGCAGTATCATCATTGCTGTTTGCACCTAAGTCAGGTAAAGAGTTACGTTCAGATATCGGAAAAGGTACATCTAAAGCTCTAGACCAAGCAGATGGCTACTTAGATACAGCACGTAAAAAAGGTGAGCATTTAGTAGAGGACGTAAGTGACGCTGCATCATCATATTTTGAAGTTGCAAATGATAAAGTAGGCGAAACAGTTCATAAAACTAAAGGCCTATTCAATCAAAAAGCAAAAGAAGTAGAAAATAAAGTAGATGAAGTTACTGATAACATTAACTAATTGATTCATATAAAAAAAGGCTGGAAAATCATCCAGCCTTTTTATTTTGCGGTTATTTAATGATCGTTGTTAATTCTTTATCTAAGAGAGTAAAAGGTTCACAACCTGTTTCTGTAACATAAACACAGTCTTCTATACGAACGCCTACATCACCTTGTATATAGATTCCAGGTTCAATTGAAAAACACATTCCTGGCTCTAAAATTGTGTCACTTGAACCATTAATACTCGGGAACTCGTGAGCCGTTTTTCCGATACCATGTCCTAATCGGTGTGTGAAGTACTCACCATATCCAGCGTCTTCAATTACTCGTCTAGCAATTAAATCTAACTCACCTGCACGCATACCTGGTTTAACGGCCTTTTGTGCAGTTATTTGAGCTTCTAATACTATTTCATAAATCTTTTGTTTTTCTTCATCTACTTCACCAAAAGCGACTGTTCGTGTTGCATCACTTGCATAACCTTCATAGATAACACCTAAGTCAAATAAAACAAATTCATTGTTTCTTAATTTTCTGTCTCCGGGATTCCCGTGAGGATTTGCTGCGTGTTCGCCAAATAAAACGAGGGTAGAGAAACTCATTTCGGTTACACCGCGCTTTTTCATTTCTAACTCAATTTGAGCAACAATTTCAAGTTCTGTGATACCTTCTTCTAATAAATTGATTCCAATTTGAATCGCTTCATCAGCTAATTCTCCAGCACGTATCATCTTTTTGATTTCTTCATCCGTTTTTACAACACGCATCTGCTCAACGACTTGTGAGATATCATCCCATTCTGTACTGTCCGTTTCAGAAGACAGGGCTTGCTGCAGTTTAAACCATCTTTCAACGGTTAGAGTTTTTTCATCGACCGAAACTTTTTGGATAGTTGGTGCTATTCTATGTCCATTCTCACTGATAATCTTCCATGGATCTTCATCGTCAGTATATGTGACTATTTTTTCGACATTTGATTGTTCTTTAGCTTCTGCATATTCTAAAGAAGGTACAAAAAGGAATTCATCTTCTTGTGCAATTACATAAGCGACAATTCTTTCATGAGGATTGCTGTCAAAATTTGTAAAATAAGCGACTGCTGTAGGGTCATCCATGTAAATCACATCAATCTTCTCGTTTATCATGTATTCTTGTAGTTGTATACTATTTTTGTTCATATTTAAGTGCTCCCTTTATTGTAATAAAATAATTATACCATTTATTAGATTAAAATGAGAATGTAAACGAAAGTTTATTTTCATAAAATTATTATAAGAATAAGCATGAAAGCGGTTAATGTTCATTGAAAATATTTTCATAATCTGGTAAAGTTGAACTATACAAAATAATATGTTAAAGATATAGAAATGAGGAGTTTCAATGGCAAAACAAACCATTACGATTTATGATGTTGCTCGTGAAGCGGGCGTATCAATGGCTACAGTTTCTCGAGTTGTTAATGGAAATCCAAACGTAAAACCTTCAACTAGAAAAAAAGTGTCTGATGTAATTGATCGATTAAATTATCGTCCGAACGCGGTTGCACGTGGATTAGCAAGTAAAAAGACAACAACAGTAGGGGTAATTATACCGGATGTAACAAACTTATATTTCTCTGCATTAGCTCGAGGAATTGATGATATCGCATCTATGTATAATTATAATATCATCTTAGCTAACTCTGATGGAGAAATTAATAAAGAGAAGCGTGTTTTAAACACTGTTCTTGCACAACAAGTAGACGGTGTCATTTTTATGGGGCATCAATTAAGTCCAGAAATTAGTAAAGAGATTGATATGACGGATACACCAGTTGTTTTAGCAGGAACGTTAGATGCTAACAATGAGTTACCGAATATAACAATTGATTATGAAGCAGCACTTTATGATTCGACGTCACTACTAATTAAGAATAAGAATGAGAAGATTGCTTTATTAGGACTGAACTTTGAAGCTATCAAACAAACGCTAACAACTAGTGGATACAAACGTGCTTTAGAAGATGCAGATATGACTTTTGATGAAAGTCTTGTTATTCGAGTGCCTTCTGAACGCAAGTCACTAACAGATCTAAATTTTGCAGATATGGTTTTAGAAGCTGGAGCAACAGCTGCTGTGGTTGAAGATGACCGTTTAGCGATAATTCTTTTAAATCAATTAACAGAAAAAGGAATCAATGTTCCAGAAGATTTTGAAATCATTTCTACAAATAACTCACCACTTATTGATCTTGTAAGACCAAAAATTACAAGTATCAACCAACCTCTATATGACTTAGGTGCTGTAGCCATGAGACTTTTAACAAAGTTAATGAATGACGAAGAAAACGATGAGCTACATATTACCTTACCATATAGTTTATCAGAACAAGATACTACAAAATAAATAGCCTTAAAATAAGCTTGACCTTTCGTGGTCAGCTTATTTTTTTACAAAAAAATAGAGCTTGATGTTACTCAAGCTCTAAACAAATTATTTAGTCATCATTTTCGTTGTCTGCTGGTGGGGCTTCAGAGTTGTCAGCTGGAGGAGTTGGTTCAGGTTCGTCTGTTTCCTCGTCTTCACTTTCTTCTTCAACCTCGTCTTCAGCATCCTGATCTTCATCTTCACTGTTATCATCCGCTGCATTTTGAGCATTAAACATATTCTCCCAGAATTTTTGCAGCTCTTCGGCTGTTGCACCAACTGCAAAATCTAAAGTTGTTATCCCAGGAATGTTACTACTTCTGAACAATTCAGATTTAGTTGCTCCAGTAACATTGACCGTTTGTCCAGCTGATAATTCAATAGATCCGGGTTTCATACCCGTTGATGCTAAGACGGATTCACTCTTAAGACTTCCGTCAGTAGGGGGAGTTACCCGTTGTCCTATTCCTAATAT
>DAIOTD010000010.1:0-26429 GCA_036752205.1 Atopostipes sp. | reverse complement strand
TCTTTTCCTCTTTCTGTTTTCGAACAGGGGAGCCTCAATAAGATGAGACCCTGTATACTATTATTTTGCAACTCACATGAATTGCACCTCATATATGTTACTTCGAAATCGGACTAAATGCAAATTTAATTTGCTTTCTTCAAAATAAAAATAACGATTAGAAAGCGTATGGATTCAAACTCTTCGTAAAAACGTTTACAATAAAGTTGTAAAACGCTTGCAAGTTTTAGACGTTATGTGTATAGTTATCTTGTAAACAACTTGTATGTACAAGTTAGGTTGAGCCATACAAGTAAAATAAAGGAGGACAAAAAAATGGCTAAATTTACAGAAGATGCTAGAAAACTTCTGGATGGCGTAGGTGGAAAAGAAAACATTAATGCAGTTACACATTGTGTGACTCGTATGCGTTTTGTTTTAAACGACCCGTCAGATGCAGATATAAAAGCGATTGAGGATATTCCGTCAGTAAAAGGAACATTTACTCAGTCAGGACAGTTTCAAGTAATTATTGGAAATCAAGTAGGGGACTTTTATAATGAGTTCTCAAAATTATCAGGTGTTGAAGGTGTATCGAAGGATCAAGCAAAACAAGCAGCGAAATCGAATCAAAACTGGTTCCAACGTGCTGCATCGGTTATGGCTGAAATCTTTACCCCGCTTATTCCTGCTCTTGTTGTTGGTGGACTTATTTTAGGATTTCGTAATATTTTAGAAGGTATTCAAATTGAAGCCTTAGGTCAAGCAATTGCTGATGGTGTACCAGAAGTTACAAATTCTGGGGAACCAGTTTTTAATACGATTGTACAAGTTAGTACATTCTGGAATGGTGTAAACGATTTCTTATGGCTCATTGCAGAAGCGATTTTCCACTTCTTACCAGTGGGGATTACTTGGGCAGTAACACGTAAGTTTGGGACAACACAAATTTTAGGTATTGTTCTTGGTCTTACATTAGTTTCTCCACAATTATTAAATGCATATGGTGTAGCGGAAACCGCAGCCGCCGGGGAGATACCATTCTGGGACTTTGGATTCTTCCAAATTGACATGATTGGGTATCAAGCGCAAGTATTGCCTGCAATTTTTGCGGCACTCGTACTGGTAGGTCTAGAAAAATGGCTACGTCGCGTGATTCCAGAGTCTATTTCAATGATTTTTGTTCCACTATTTGCTCTGATTCCAACGGTCATTATCGCTCATACGATTTTAGGACCAATTGGATGGCAAATTGGTAACTGGATTTCAGACATTGTTATGGCTGGTTTAACAAGTAGCTTTAGCTGGTTATTCGGTGGACTGTTTGGGGCATTATACTCACCACTCGTTATTACAGGATTACACCACATGACAAATGCAATCGACTTAATCTTAGTTGGAGAATATGATGGAACCATTCTATGGCCGATGATTGCTTTATCGAACATCGCTCAAGGTTCAGCAGTTCTTTCAATTTGGTGGATGCACCGTGGAAACAAAAAAGAAGAACAAGTTTCATTCCCTTCAATGATTTCAGCTTATTTAGGGGTAACGGAACCCGCTATGTTTGGTATTAACGTGAAATACATTTACCCATTTATTGCTGCTATGATCGGTTCAGGTTTAGCTGGAATGTTCTCAGTCGCAATGGGTGTTACAGCGAACTCAATTGGTGTAGGTGGTTTACCAGGATTCCTAAGTATTCAAACAGAATATTGGATTCCATTCTTCATCGCAATGGCCATCGCGATCGTGGTACCATTTGTCTTAACGATGGTATTTGAAAAACGTGGAATTTTCGTACAAGAGAATACAGAAGCCGTTGATGCTGAAATGCCATTGATGAGCGATAAGTAAGTTTTATATTAATGATATAATGGTGGCCGAATGGAAACATTTGGCCATTTTTTTTGAAAACTGTAGAGAGAAAAATATGAGTAAAGAGGAGAGTGTGTTGTGAGTTTTAAAGATAAAGTGATCTATCAAGCATATACAAAATCATTTAACGATACAGATGGCAATGGACTAGGAGATATAAAAGGGGTAACGGAAAAGTTACCTTATTTAGAAAAGTTAGGTATCGACATGGTCTGGTTAAACCCATTTTACCCATCTCCACAAAATGACAATGGTTATGATATTTCAGATTATACAGGGGTTGACCCATTGTATGGAACGATGGAAGACGTTGAAGAAATGATTGCAGAAGGTGATAAGCATGGGATTCATTTCATGTTTGACCTCGTGCTAAATCATACATCGACCGAACACGAATGGTTCCAAAAAGCTTTAGCAGGAGACAAGAAATACCAAGATTATTATATTTTACGAGATGCTGTAGAAGGTCAAGAATATCCGACAAACTGGGTCTCAAAATTTGGTGGTCCAGCTTGGCAAAAGTTTGGAGAGACAGATCAATATTATTTAAGTTTATTTGACCCAACGCAAGCTGATTTGAATTGGCGTAATCCGGCAGTTCGAGAAGAAGCAACTAAAATTGTCGAATTCTGGATGGACAAAGGAGTAAAAGGCTTCCGTTTTGACGTAATTAATCTAATCGGTAAAGACGAAGAATTAGTGAATGCGACAGGTGATATCGACCAAGAGAAGTCTCTATATACTGATAAGCCAATCGTTCACGAGTATCTACAAGACTTAAATCGTAAAACATTTGGAAAAGACCCAGAGATTATTACCGTTGGTGAAATGAGTTCCACATCGATTGAGAGTTCGATCGGTTACACGCATCCGGATAACGATGAGTTGACGATGGTCTTTAGTTTCCACCATTTAAAAGTGGATTATCCGAATAAAGAAAAGTGGACAAAAGCACCATTTGACTTCTTAGAGTTGAAACAGATAATGCATGACTGGCAAATCGGTTTAGGGGAAAATGGCGGTTGGAATGCGCTGTTTTGGAATAACCATGACCAACCTCGTACATTAACACGTTTTGGTAACGATGAAGAGTATCGTGAGAAAGCGGCAACTGCACAAGGGCATGTTTTACACTTTATGCAAGGAACGCCTTTTGTGTATATGGGTGAAGAGATTGGGATGACGGATCCACATTTTACAGAGTTGGATCAGTACCGTGATATCGAAAGCCATAATGCTTTTAAGGAATTGCTTGAAAAAGGAAAGAGCGAAGAAGAAGCTCTTGAAATTCTTGCAGCAAAATCCCGCGACAATGGTCGTACACCAATGCAATGGAGCGCAGATAAACATGCTGGTTTCACTACTGGGACGCCATGGTTACAAGTCGCAGATAATTATAATGAAATTAACGTGGAAAAAGAATTAGAGTCCGGCGAAATATTCCCTTACTATCAAAAACTAATTCAATTACGTAAAGATCATGAAATTATGCGTGACGGATCGTATTCGTCTATGTTTTTAGACCACGAACAAGTATGGGCATACCGACGTGAATTAGATGGCCAAGAATGGATAACGTTTGTTAACTTCTATGAGACTCCAGTATCTATCGATATTTCAAGCGAAGTAGAAGGCGAGAACTGGAACTACCTCTTAGGAAACTACGAAGAGAAAGAATTTAGCCAAACATTAGAGTTAGCACCATATGAAGCCGTAACTTTTACAAATAAATAATAGAGCTTAGAATAGAAAGTACTGAATCTGCCCGCGTAGGTTCAGTACTTTTTGCATATTCTAACTGATCCGTAGATACCTCAGTTCTTTCCGATATATTTAAAAAAGGAGCTGTTCCCAGCTCCTTTACGGCAAAATTTAGTTAAAGTGTCTTGTCTTTACGACGATTACGAACGATATATAAAATGATTATGCCAACTACCGTTAAAACTAAGATATATGGAATCAGATAGATAAAGGTAATCACTAGATTTTGTCCGACTACAATAAAACGATAGAAGGAATCAATCAGCGCATTGGAAATACGGCTCCAAAATCCGCGAGTAACCTGTGTATTCGCGCGATCTGTTTCTTGGATTTCTAAGTGTACCGTCGAATAAGCAATCTGATCATCATAAGACTGATTCTGGTTTTCAAAGATTTCTCTTTCCGTAACGAGCTCCGATAAACGTGTTCGAATCTGTAGAATTTCTTCCAGTGAACCTTGTTCCTGTAGCATTTCACGAAGAACGGTTTCTTCCTCTTTTAAAATTGCAATCCGTGTTTCATTATCACGGTATTGTTTAGTGACATCCACACGCTCGAAATCCTGGTTTTGAATCACTAAGTCGTCGTAAGCATTCAAGGTCTCAATAAAGGTGTGAAGGCTATCTTGTGGCACACGAAGCGTGAGTGCAATACGTTCTCCTAAAAATCCGTATGAAGAAGAGGACTGCCAACGGCTAGAGTATTCAATTTGGGCTTCAAAGGCTTCAATCTGTTGATTGACATAATCTAGAGTGTTCTCGAAATCCAGCGCTTCATAGCCAACCATAACTGTTTCAATTATTTTCTCGCCAAGGTCCAAACCGGCCTCCTCAGCGGCCATGTCGTTATCCACAACTTGCATCTCGTTCATTTGAGCGATATCTTCAGACGCCATATCATATCCTGCGGTATCCCTAGACGCATCATTCGAACCACAAGCAACGAGCACAAGAGAAATTAAGCTGATGAATGCGAATAAACTGAAACGATTGTTCTTCTTCAAAACCATCACATCCTAATGTTCTATTTCCTTTATTATACACCAAGTTAGAAGAAACGAGAAAGCTAAGCCTACAAAAAAGCCAGCCCTCACTTTGGTGAAATGGGCTGACTTCTGCGATTAAAATGAGTGTTCTTCTAAACTATGTTGTCTTCTTGAAAAGTCTACAAAACGGAATCGGTCTACACGGTGTCGTGAGACTGAGCACTGGAAGTAGCGTGCATCTTCCAAGTATACATGGCTACTAATAACAACTAGATGGTTATCTTCATCCCGTAAATCAAGGTGTTCACGGTCATTATCCGTCACACTTTCAACGAGAATTTCTTTGTTAGCAAATGAGATGTCTAACTGTAACTCATTTTCTAGGTAAGCATAAAGAGACTGCTCTAATTGGTCATCTGGAATATCGCCTGTAATTTCAGGATTCAAATAATCGTAGTCATAAATCACATGTTGACCATCAATATTACGCACGCGCTCGATGGCTATAACTTCCGTTCCAATAGGTAAGCTGAGTTTCTTATGTAAGTCTTCGTCTACTTTGATGCGCTCATTTTTGATTAAAATTGTTTTTGCTTGCATACCTTGAGTATCCGATAATTCTTTAAAAGATGTGAGGCCAGAAATAGGAAAACTAAATAGAGTAGGGTTTAAAACAATTGACCCGAGGCCCTGTTTCTTTTGAATCAATCCATCTTGGCTAAGGTAATCTAAAGATTTTCGTATGGTTTCACGAGACACACTATATTCTTTAGATAGGGCATTTTCACTTGGTAATAAATCACCTTCATTATACTTACCTTCCATAATCTTACGCTTTAATTGTAAATAAATATCATAGTATTTATTATTCGTCAATGTTGTTCCTCCCTGATAAAAAAGGTTTATTAAAAGCCGTCCACAATAATCGTAAAGATTAAGGTGAACGACTCCATTAAAATGCTAAGTTTTATCTTTTTAATCCAAAAACAAATGAATCCCGTGGGTGAATTGTGATTTTAGCCTCACTGTAATCTTCAATACCGTCTGCTGTAGCTTCTAAATGATTGGCTAAGATTGTCCAGGTTTGTGGATTGTTATTTTCGTCTCTCGGTAGTTCAACCGTGACAGGATAATCTCCAGCATTTACTGCGACAACCATATTCTTCCATTTTGACACACCATCGTACATGTTCGGGATCGTATAGAATAAGACGTTTTCAGGTAAATGTCTAAAGTACATCATATCTGCCGTACGAGTCGTTGCGTCACGAAGTGGTGCGTATTCTTTACGAATGTCAATCATACCGCGATAATAGTTCACGAGGTCTTGGTTTTCCTCTATGCGAGACCAATCAATTTTGTTCACTGAAATCGGAGAAATATAAGAGTTTTCGTTCCCGTATTTTGTACGAGCATATTCTTCTCCAGCATGGATAAAGACTCCACCTTGTGACGTCATTAAGATGGCAGCATTCATACGGTTCATCGCAATTAAGTGTTCTTGACGTTCAAAGTTGTTTCGATCGTCCCCGGCTGAAGCTACTAACTTATCATAGAGTGTTAAGTTGTCATGCGCTGAACTATAGTTAATGACCTCTGTCGGTACGCGCGCCCAACTCTTGTATTCTGGTATGTTGTATTCCCCCGCATCACGTTGCGTATTCGCCATAATCGATGCAATTAAATCAATATTTTTAAAATTACTGTGCTCGTGGTTTGCTCCTTGTAAAAATGCCGCATCTTCATCTAAAAAGACATGACCTTTAATTGCGTCACGGAATTCTGCGTTAAATAAAGCCACCCGTTCAGAATAATCATGGACGTGGTTGCGGTCTGCTGGTGTATGAGGATGCTTTAAGGCAATCGCACCACCTGACCAAGGCTCACCATATAGAATAATATCTTCATAGCCACGCTCATCTAGAGCGTTACGAATCGCGTTCATTGTTTCAGAATCGTGAACACCCATTAAGTCAAAGCGGAATCCATCAATATGATATTCTTCAGCCCAATAAATCAGCGAATCAATCATATACTTACGCATCATCTTGCGCTCACTTGCCGTCTCGTTTCCACAACCCGTACCATCAGAAAAATTTCCGTGGTCATCAAATCGGTGGTAATAGTAAGGCACTGTATGGTGGAACCATGAAATTTCACGATGATAAGTATGGTTATAAACAACATCCATTACAACACCAATATTTTTTTTGTGTAAAGCTTGCACAAGTTGTTTTAGCTCTTTAATTCGAGCTTTTGGATCCGTCGGGTCAGAAGAATATTTACCTTCTGGTGCCATATAGTTTTTAGGGTCATAACCCCAGTTATAGTAATTCTCATCCATTTCGTCATTTTCAAAATCATAAATGGGTAATAAGTGAACGTAATTCACACCCAGTTCAGAAATATAATCTAAACCCGTTGAGATGTGTCCTTCATTTCTTAAAGTCGTATTTTCTTCCGTAAAACCTAAGTATTTTCCTTGGTTTTCTGGTGAAATACCAGAATTCGGGTCAGCCGTAAAATCTTCTACGTGTAATTCCCAAATAATCGCATCTGTGATATTTTTTTGCATGACATGATTGTCATCTTCCCAACCATCAGGATTCGTATCGTCCATATGAATAATGGCCGTCCGGTCTCCGTTTACACCGACTGCTTTTGAATATAAGTCAGCGGCTTCTTTCCATTCGCCTTGGTGATTAAACTCGTACGTGTAAAACAGGCCATCTAAATCCACGGTAAAACGGCCAACCCACACATTATTTTCAAGTGTTAATTCGTATTTTTCAATTAGTGATTCATCGTTCACATCACCTGTACGGTATAAGTTCAAGTAAACTTCTTCTGCTGAAGGCGACCACACTTTAAAGGTGTAGGTACCATTATGATAAGTCATTCCTAAATCTGTATCTAAATAAGCTTGTGATTCTAGTTGATCTACATGTTGTAGAATCGATCCCATTTGATTTAACATCTGTATGCTGCCTCTCTAATAATTTATATGGTTGCATTATAGCATATGCATTTTATGGATGATAGCGTTTTTCGGCACTTTTTAAAACTTGTCTGTACAGATAAATAAACTTGTACAGAGTATATGAAAGGGCTCTAATCTAGGGAGCAAGAACTTCATAAGAATTTCATTTATTGTGAAGTTGAGCAACAAAAGATTAAAGAAAGGCCTTTTTGTAGATTGATGCTTGTGAACTTCCGTGAAATGGATTTGGCACATTGTTACTATCCCTGAGTGTGTTTTTAAGACCATAGAGTGAGAGCCTTCCTTTTCGGTGACACAAAACACAATAAAAAACCCGGGTGATAGCACCCGGAGTAGTCATCTCTTTAAGAGGTATTCTTTTTTTAAATATCGAAACGCTAAATATAAGAGTAAGCCATTTAGTACGTGGAAAAGAAGAGCGACCACAAAGGGTGGAATATATAATCCACTATAATCGTAAACATAACCTGTCACTCCAACTCTAATCGCACCACCAAAAACAAATAAAAAACTTACTTTAGCAAATACCACGGTCCAGATTCCTCGTACCGTACCAAGTATATCAATCATGGTTGTGCTCTCAACATACCCCATTACCATTTGTTAGTAAACCAAGTGAAGATCCAATCATCAAAGAGACAGCTACCAAAACAAACCAATGCTTTTTCGTAAAGGCTGGGTTACCCATTCGTTTCACTCTTTCGTTTTTGAATATATTGCGTGATGGGATAGTTTTCAGGATTTAACGCAGGTTCTTGACCAAGAATCATCTGGGTTAATACATACCCCACAATAGGTCCAGCTGTTAATCCCGTCGAGCCTAAGCCACTAGCTGTATAAATGTTTTTCATATCTGGCACTTCGCCAAAGAAAGGAGAAAAGTCAGACGTATAAGCACGAGTTCCAACTCGTCCAGTCTGAATCATCTCTAAATCAAAATGAGTCGAGAATTGCTGTTGAGCATTTTCAACCATTTCACGAAGAATGGAGTCTTCAAGCGCTAAATCGTATCCAGCGTCATCTTCGTGTGTCGCACCAACCAAAATTCGCCCATCCAAGAAAGGTATAATATCTTTTTCACCTGTTGGCATAATAACGGGCCAGGTATCTGTTTCCCAATCCGTTTCGAGTTCGACGAGCTGTCCCTTTTGAGGACGAACATCGACTGTATAACCAAAGGGTTCAAGTGTTTCAGGTAACCAGGCGGCATTAGCCAAAATGACCGCATCAAATGTTTCAATAGTTGAATTTGATTGAATGACCCAATGATTATTCTGTTTGGTTAAGGTGGCTTTTTCTGGAATGAATTGCGCTCCGGCATCAACTGCTGTTTTAACTAATAAATCAACTAGGGCACGCCCATCTACACGCGCCCCACCACCAGCAAGAAGTCCACGTTTTTCGCCCGTATAAATCGGGATAAGATCTCTTATTTCATCCGCTGATAAAATTGTTAACTCACCAATTTCAGGCGCATCTTCTCGACGTTTCTTTCCAATAGTCAGAAGTTCCTCTAACGTTTTATCTTTTTTCGTGAACAGCAGTGTGCCAACTTGTTGGTAAACTTCTTTTGGAATGCTTGCTCCAGCTAAGACTTCCTGTAGAAAATCTGGATAAAAAGCAGCTCCCATTCGCACCATTTCATACCATTCTTTGTTACGTCGTTTGGATAACCATGGACTGATGATACCTGCGGCAGCACTTGTTCCTTGGCCTGTACCTTCATCAAATAACGTTACAGTGACATTTTGGTTTTGTGATAAATAATAGGCAGCTGTTGCGCCGACAACGCCACCACCGATAATACCAATCTTTTTATCCATTCCACTCTTCCTCTACTTTAATTAATTATCTCTAGCATAACGAATATGGTCTAAAAAATCGACCGCACGGACCATAATGAAAGGTGCTTACATTGTAAAGTTGTATTTGAATAGTTGGAATTCAAAGGTAAAAATAGAAGTGAATGAGGGGATGTGCTAAACTGATTATAATATGAAACAGAAGGAGAGTGCACGCATGAATATAGCTTTGATTGCCCATGACAAGAAAAAAGATGACTTGGTAAAGTTAGTCATTGAATATCAAGATACCTTAAAAAAACATACATTATTCGCGACCGGCACAACGGGAGGCCGAGTCATTGACGAGACGGGGTTAGATGTCCATCGTTTTAAATCGGGTCCATTAGGCGGTGACCAGCAAATTGGTGCTTACATATCGGATCAAAAAATTGATTTGGTTATTTTTATACGTGATCCATTAACGATGCAGCCACACGAGCCGGATATTTCAGCATTATTGCGTTTATGTGATGTCTATGAAATTCCTTTAGCAACGAATATTGGAACGGCGGAGCCCATTTTGCGTGCATTATCGGTAGGGGTTTTTGACGAGTAAAAATAATATGATAAAGGGGAAAGAGTAAATGTCCTATAAAGGAATGACTTTTTATTTTATGCGCCATGGTGAAACGTATTTGAATCATTACATGCGCATGCAAGGTTGGAGTAATGCACCTTTGACAGAAGAAGGAACGAAGGAAGTTCATCGATCAGGGAAAGGATTAGCGGATGTTAATTTTGACGCAGTTTATACAAGTGACCTCACCCGAACGATTGATACAGCCAATATCGTGTTAGCTGAAAATCATAACGGAAAACAACTTGTGATTGAAGCGAAACCTGAATTACGTGAAGTCTTTTTCGGTAGTTTTGAAGGCTTACCTGTAGCGGAAGTTCATGAGAAAATTGCTAATAGTCAGGGTTATGACTCAGTAGATAAATTTTATACTGAAACAACTTTACCTGAAAGAATGAATGCTTATCGAGAAGCAGACGAGTATGGTCATGCGGAAGATTTCATGACATTTTGGGCACGAATCGAAAAAGGTTTAATCGATATTGTGAATCGTCACAAGGATACGGATGATACCGTATTAGTCGTCGTTCACGGTTTGGTGATTCGCTATATGATGATGAGTTTAGTCGCTGATTTAGATGAAGATATTGACTTCTTAACAAATGCATCGATTACGAGAGTACAATATCGTAAAGGGAAATTTATAGTGGATTCTTATAATGACACGTCTCATTTCGCGCCACCCCTAGTTGAACCTGTAGAAGAAGAGTAAGAAAAATAAAAAAACGACTTTCCTTATTTGGAAGTCGTTTTTTATATTTTACAATAGTTATCTATCTCTTAATCGTGATCCACCCTCAGGCGTGTAACGATAATATTTCGAACACCAAAGTGCACTTACACCGATTACACCGTAAACAATCTGTGCACCGATATGGTCTGTAGCACCAAACACCATTTCAATGGCGTTGATATCAAAAAGACCTGATACTAGTAAATGTAAACCAGCTAATATTAAAATAGTTAATGCTAAACGGTCAATTAATTTCACTCTACTTCGCCTCCAATCTTCTTTATAATCATACAAAATTTAAGTTCAATTGTCCATTAGGTAAGCTAATGACTGTACAAAGACTATAAGAGCCAATACAATAGGACCAAATGAGAATCTTCATGGAATTTTGGTGGCAAATCACCTAAATTCATGTTATATTTTACCATACGTGAAAGCGACTTCTTAATGAACGGGTTGATGGCAACTAAGAGGGAGATACTCTTTTATAATTTAAGAGATTCAAAGATAGGTTGGAATAATCTTTGTTATCTTAAATGGCATCGGTCTGTATCGAGTATAAAAGAGTTCATTATTTATTTAATACGGTGACACGTAGGAAACAAATTATACGAAGGAGGGGAGCTCGCTATCGTAACAGAGATGTTAATAGATAGGCGAAAAAAGCGAAAACATTATAAATGAAAGTGCTTTAATGGTTGGAAATATGATGAAAATAAATAACTTGTAGAAAAAGGAGAAGAAGGATGAAAAAAATATTTAATTTTGAATTTTGGCAAAAATTCGGTAAAGCTCTGATGGGCGTTATTGCGGTTATGCCAGCAGCTGGTTTAATGATTAGTATCGGAGGCTCACTTCCTTTAATTAACGCAGATGTGCAAGCGCTTGCGTCAATTGGTAGTGTAATCGAGAACATCGGTTGGGCAATTATTGGTAACTTACATATTTTATTTGCATTAGCTATCGGTGGTAGTTGGGCAAAGGATAGAGCAGGTGGAGCTTTTGCTGCTGGTATCAGTTTCATTTTAATGAACCGTATCACTGGAGCGATTTTCGGTGTAACAGCTGATATGTTAGCTGATCCTAATGCAGTAACAACCACATTATTTGGAGCTGAAATTCCAGTTGATGGTTATTTTGTTAGTGTTTTAGAAGCACCTGCATTAAACATGGGCGTATTCGTTGGTATTATTGCGGGGTTCATGGGAGCGGTTGCGTTCAATAAGTACTATAATTTTAGAAAACTTCCAGATGCTTTGTCATTCTTTAACGGGAAACGTTTTGTACCGTTCGTCGTTATTTTATGGTCACTTATTGCTTCAATCGTATTAGCGATTGTATGGCCAGTTATTCAAAGTGGTATTAACAGTTTTGGTGTTTGGATTGCGGAGTCACAAGATACGGCACCTGTACTTGCACCATTCTTATTTGGTACATTAGAACGTCTGTTGTTACCATTTGGATTACACCATATGTTAACTATTCCAATTAACTATACACCTCTTGGAGGAACGTATGAAGTTTTAACGGGTGCACAACAAGGTGCAATGGTATTCGGTCAAGACCCATTATGGTTAGCTTGGGTAAGAGACTTAATTAACTTAGATGCTGCTGGAGATACAGCTGCTTATCAAAACTTATTAACAAACGTTGTGCCAGCTCGTTTCAAAGTGGGTCAAATGATTGGATCATCGGGTATTTTAATGGGATTAGCTTACGCGATGTATAAAAATGTGGATAAAGATAAAATCAAAGCTCACAAATCAATGTATGTTTCAGCAGCTATGGCTGTATTTTTAACGGGTGTAACAGAGCCATTAGAATTCATGTTTATGTTCGCTGCAATGCCTTTATATATTGTCTATGCCTTGATTCAAGGAGCGGCATTTGCGATGGCAGATATCATTAACTTACGAGTCCACTCATTTGGTAATATTGAGTTGCTAACTCGTACGCCATTAGCAATACGTGCAGGAATCGGTATGGATTTAATCAACTTTGTATGGGTAACTGTGCTGTTTGGTGTTCTTACTTACTTTATTGCTAGTTTCTTAATTAAAAAATTCAATTACGCTACACCAGGACGTAATGGAAATTACGAAAGTGGAGAAGCGGAAGACGGAACGGATGAGCCAATAGACGCAACTCAACAAGTCTATGATGTAATTCACTTGTTAGGTGGAAAAGATAATATTTCAGATGTTGATGCTTGTATGACACGTCTACGTGTATCGGTTAAAGATATTGCTACAGTCGGATCTGAGTCGGACTGGAAAAAAGCCGGTGCGATGGGACTGGTTAAGAAAAACAAAGGCGTCCAAGCTGTTTATGGTCCAAAAGCAGATGTTTTAAAATCAGATATTCAAGATGTTTTAAGTTCGAATGCGCCAATTCCAGAATCTAAATTAGACAGAACGTCAGAAGTTACTTCAGAAGACACGGTTGAAGGGAAAGAATTAATTCAAACGGTTGCAACTGGAGAAATAGTTTCAATCACAGAAGTAAATGATGAAGTATTTGCGCAAAAAATGATGGGTGACGGTTTCGCTGTATATCCTTCAGAAAAGACAGTTGTTTCACCAGTAGACGGAACAGTCGTGAGTACATTCCCAACAAAACATGCAATTGGCTTGAAAACTGATAATGGACTAGAAGTACTGGTTCATATGGGAATCGACACAGTTGAATTAAATGGCGAAGGTTTTGAAGTCTTTGTTAAAGAAGGTCAAGAAATAAAAGCTGGCGATAAACTGGCTGAAATGGCTATCGATTCGATTAAAGCAGCTGGAAAAGATACAGCGATTATGGTTGTCTTTACAAACTTATCAGACAAACAAACCTTTGAATTGACTGCAATGGATAACGTAACCATTTCTACAGAAATTGGTCGTATCCAGTAAAGAACGCACTTTAGATTGGAGAAGCGAATGAAGGTATTAACGTTAAATACGCATGCCTGGATGGAAGAATATCCAGAAGAAAAATTGGAACAAATTGCGGATTTTATTGCTCAAGAAGGGTTTGAAATGATAGCTCTTCAAGAAATTAATCAGACGATGGCCTCAAAAGAAGTAGCAGATGATTTATTTATCAAACCGTCCGGCGAAACTCACTCGGTTGCTATAAAAGAAGATAACTTTGCTTATTTGCTTGTTCGTCTATTAAAAAAGCGTGGGCAAACTTACTATTGGAGTTGGACAGCGAACCATATCGGCTACGATAAATATGATGAAGGAGTCGCTATTTTATCGAAGACACCGTTCTCCTCAGAAAGTATTCTAGTATCTGATAGTACGGATTACGCTTGTCACTTAACTCGTCGTATTCTAAAAGGCCATATTTCAGTTGACAATCAGGAGTGGGCAGTCTTTTCGTGCCACTACTCTTGGTGGTTAGGGCCAGAAGACGATTTACTGTTCAAAAAGGAGTGGGACGAAACACTTCGTCATATTGACCCGGACAGTGATACAATCCATCTTTTAATGGGTGATTTCAATAACGAAGCCGAAGTTCAAGAGGAAGGGTATGCCTATATGCAAAAAACGGCACCTCAAATTTTGGATACTTATGTAGAAGCGGAAGAGAAAATCGGTTCGGCAACAGTCCTCGATGACATCGATGGCTGGGAAGGCGACACAAACGAAAAACGAATTGACTATATCTTTACGGATTACACTGGGGATATTAAATCGAGTCGCGTCGTCTTTGACGGTCAGCGTGAACCAATCGTTAGCGATCATTTTGGTGTCGTTGTAGAATTTTAAAATAAGATAAACAGATAGAAGTAGCTAAGAGTATGAGAGATATCATACTTTTAGCTGCTTTTTTTGTACAGTATAGATATCAAAAGTGTGTAAGAAAATCGATTTAAATCTTATATAGATATTCCTATGAGAGATACCGCAGACATTCCAAGGATTCAGGTGATTAAAAGTAAGTTATTTAATAGGAGTTTGTACTGAAAAAATGAATGCCTGTGGTATACTTTAGAGGATAACGTAAATTGGATATGGTTAAGGAAAGAGGTTGTTGCAGTGAAGACCGATATTGAAATTGCACAAAGTATAACATTAGAACCAATTGATCAAATTGCAGAGAAAATTGATATTCCAATCGATAAATTAGAACATTATGGAAAATATAAAGCTAAAATCAATATTGACCCAACAGATTTTGAGCGGGGACAAGGAAAGTTAATCCTTGTGACATCGATTAACCCAACTCCAGCTGGGGAAGGAAAAACCACGATGTCCGTTGGTTTAGGAGACGCCTTACAGCGAATTGGTGAACGAACAGCCATTGCCTTACGAGAACCTTCTCTCGGACCTGTTTTTGGTATCAAAGGTGGTGCTGCCGGAGGCGGTCATGCACAAGTTGTTCCGATGGAGGATTTAAACTTACATTTTACTGGAGACATGCATGCGATAGGAGCTGCGAATAACTTAGCAGCTGCATTGCTGGATAACCATATTAAACAAGGGAACGAACTGAATGTTGATCCACGCCGTATCACATGGAAACGCGCGGTCGATATGAACGACCGTCAACTCAGAAATATCATCAGCGGTTTAGGCGGTCCGGTAAATGGTTCACCACGTGAAGATGGTTTTGAGATTACCGTCGCTTCTGAAATTATGGCCGTACTTTGTTTAGCAGAAGATTTAACTGACTTAAAAACACGTTTGAAACGTTGTATTTTAGGATACACCTTTGACAATAAACCGGTCACGGTTGGGGATATTAAAGCAGAAGGTGCCATGACTGCGCTCTTAAAAGATGCATTAAAACCAAACTTGGTACAAACCTTAGAAGGGACACCAGCTTTTATTCACGGTGGTCCGTTTGCGAATATTGCACATGGTTGTAATAGTGTATTAGCAACAAAGTTAGCTTTATCACATGCTGATTATGTTGTAACAGAAGGTGGTTTCGGTGGGGACTTAGGTGCTGAAAAGTTTTTAGATATTAAATGCCGTTCAGCGAATATTGAACCCGATGCCGTCGTAGTTGTTGCGACTATTCGAGCGTTGAAGCTGCATGGTGGTTTGGCATTAGTTGATCTAAAACAAGAAGATTTAGAGGCATTAACATTAGGATTTCGTAATTTACAAAAACACGTGGAAAATATGCAAGATGTTTTTGGGATGAACACGATTGTTGCCGTCAATAGTTTTTCAGCCGATACAGAAGAAGAGAAAAAGTTACTGATTGAGCTATGTAAAGAACAAGGATATCGCGCTGTCTTAGCAGATGTTTGGGGTAAAGGTGGAGCGGGTGGTGAAGAGCTGGCTCATGCTTTAGTTGAAATGACCGCTATACCCTCAAAACTAAAACATCCATATGAGCTAACCGATTCGATCGAAACTAAAATTACAAGTATCGTTCAAAAAGTATATGGTGGAGTTGGTCTTGAATGGTCGACCAAAGCGAAACGAGCGATGCGTCGAATGGAGAAGTTGGGACTTGATCATCTACCCATATGTATGGCGAAAACCCAGTATTCACTCTCAGACAATCCAAAATTATT
Source organism: Atopostipes sp. (assembly GCA_036752205.1). Lineage (GTDB taxonomy): Bacteria > Bacillota > Bacilli > Lactobacillales > Carnobacteriaceae_A > Atopostipes. The sequence continues at coordinate 10,144 of DAIOTD010000010.1, read as the reverse complement.
AGGACGACCAGAAGGTTTTACCGTATCCATTTCAGATATGACCGTTTCAGCTGGAGCAGGTTTCATAGTGGTTTTAACAGGTGATGTTATGAAGATGCCTGGATTACCAAAAGTACCTTCAGCAGAGAAAATTGACATTGATGCGGATGGAAAAATTACTGGATTATTTTAAGAAAATAGGTGGGTTAATATGAAAAATTTAACAGTAAAAGCTTGGACAGAGGCTCTTGGTTCAAAAGAAGGCAAATATGGAGGCGGAAGTGCAGCCAGTGTAGTCGGTGCGTTCGCCGTGAATTTAGCGCAGTTTGTCTTTGAATTTCAAGTGGGTAAAAAGAAATATGCAGATCAACAAGAAGAGATAAAAGCTGCGATAGAACGTGCGAAAAAGATATCAGAAGAACTGCTAGACCTAGCTGAAATCGATGCGGATGCTTTTGAGCCCGTGATTCCATTGTTCCGCTTACCAAAGGATACAGAAGAAGAACGCATCGTTCGCCAAGAGAAAATTGACCAAGGCTTAGCGGATGCGGCACGACCACCGCTCGATATTATGAAGAAAATGGATCAAGTGCTCGATTTGTTTGACCAACTCCTGAAACTAGAAATAAAAGGGACGATTGTGGATGATATTGCGGTCGGTCTTATCTTCGCAGAAGCAACGATTGAAAGTGAAAAACTAAATTGCGATATTAATACAAACGAGATTAAGGATGAATCACTTCGTAGGAAGATTGAAGCAGAAGTAGACGAAGCCTATCATATTATATTGGAAAGATGTCGCGAATTAAAATCAACGACGTTTAATGTGATTCAACACAATGTTTAAAGGGGGGCGAAAGAATGACGAAAATTCTAGATGGGCGAGTGGTAGCTAAATCACTCAATCAAAAGACTTTAAAACAAATTAATGAGTTAAAAGAAGCAGGAGTTTTACCTACTCTAGCGATTGTGCGAGCGGATGAAAATCCAGATTCCATTCAATATGAAAAGGCCGCTACTCGCTACATGACTAAAGTAGGTATCGAAACAAAATCGATTACCTTTGAACAAGAGGTTAGTGAGGACCAATTCCTGGATACAATCACAACTTTAAATTCAGACCCTACCGTCCATGGTATTTTAGTGATGCAACCATTGCCTGATAACATTTCATTGAAAAAAGTATCGGAATGTATTTCACCACTGAAAGATATTGATGGGATGCATCCTTTAAACCTTGGACGCATTATGACAGGGGACAACAAAGCACACTTGCCAAGCACGGTTAAAGCAGTCGTTGAAATGCTGAAATATTATGAAATGAGTGTCGCTAAAAAAGATATTTGCGTGATTGGGAAAAGTACAACGGTAGGCAAACCTTTGTCCCTACTTTTACTAAATGAACGGGCAACCGTTTCGAATTGCCATACGGGGACAAAACATCTAAAAAAATATACGAACGAGGCGGATATTCTTATTTCTGCAACGGGCGCAATCGGACTGATTACGAAAGAACACGTTAAAAAAGATGCAATCGTTATTGATGTTGGGTTTAATTTTAAGGATAATAAGGCATATGGAGATGTCCGTTATGAAGAAGTATCGGCCATCGCATCCGCTATAACGCCTGTTCCAGGCGGAGTTGGATCCGTCACGACGGCCTCGCTCGCCCAACAAGTCGCTAACGCCGCAGAATGGTTACAAGAGAAATGAGGAAGAATAATGGTTGAAAGAAAATCGTCCATTCGTAAGGCGATGAAAGTCGCTTTCGCACAAATGGATAAAGATGAACAGCAAGAAGTTTCTCTGACACTCCAAGACGTTCTATTCGAGTCGGACCTCTGGCAAAAAGCACAGACAATTGGCACCTACCTCTCAGTTGGATCAGAGTGGGATACTCGCGCAATCGTTAACCGTGCACTTCAAGACGGAAAAAAAGTCGCTGTCCCCAAAACGATTCACAAGACCAAAGAACTTGTATTTTATGAAATGACGGACTGGTCACAGATTAATAAGGACGGTTATTTTGGTTTAGATGAACCGAATGTGGAAAAGACCACACCTGTGAAGAAAGATGCGATTGATTTATTAATCGTACCAGGATTAGTGTTTACAAAGAAAGGCTACCGGGTAGGTTTTGGTGGGGGCTATTATGATCGTTATTTAACCGATTTTATCCAACCAACCGTGTCACTTGTCCATACAAAACAATTTGTCGAAGACTTTCCAATCGAGCCATTCGACATACCTGTTCAATATTTAGTAACTGAAAAAGGCATTATTAAATAAATACTATAACAAAGAGTAGAGATGTAGCGTAAAGTGCTAATGGATGGGATGTCGCCATTAGACGAAAAAGTTTTTTGCGATTACTTCTCGCATCCGCTTTTGTTTCTTTAAAGTGGACTCGATTATTTAGGAGAGTTCAATATGAAAAATGATCAAGAAAATAAAACATTTACATTTAGCACCATTCAGATTAGCTTAATTGGTGTATTAATGGGATTAGGACTCGTTTTATCACGAGTAGCTATTCCACTTGGTACAACGAACCGATTATCATTAGGTTTTGTTGTCACAGCAGTTATCTCTATGCTGTTTGGACCTTGGGTCGGTGGCTTTGCTGCCTTAGGGGTTGATTTGTTAACGTCCTTTATCTTTGGACAACAGGGTGTCTTCTTTATAGGATTTACTCTGACGGCGTTTGTTAATGGTGTAATCTATGGCGTGTTTTTACACCGTCGTCGTCCGAATTGGAAGCACGTTCTGTTAGCTGTCTTGTTCCAGACAGTGATTTCAAATATTATCTTGAATACCCTATGGATTTATATCCTATTTCCATCCACACTCAAAGGCTTGTTAATCGCGCGAATCCCACAGAATCTACTGATGGGGCCTATTCGTTTTGTGTTGCTGTACTTTATTACTCAAAACAAACAGCTTCTAAGCGTATTTGATCGTTATACGACCGCAAAAAAATAGAGATATGAAAAACCTGCACATCTTATGCGATGCGCAGGTTTTTCTCTACTGTCTTACAATTTTAAAATCGTTTACTCGTCAAAGAAATAGCGGTTAATCGCTTCAGCTACGCCATCTTCATTATTAGTAGAAGTCACGACATCGGCAACAGCTAATACTTCTGGTACAGCATTCCCCATGGCAACACCTAAGCCACCGAATTCGACCATGTCGATATCATTTCCAGAATCCCCAATGGTCATTATACGTTCCCGTGGAATCCCTAGATGATCGATTAATTCTTTTAACGTACGGCCTTTACTAGCCTCTTTATGTAACACTTCAATACTATCATCCATACTGCGAATAATCGTGAAACGCTCATGCATGTCATCTGGAATCGCTGCTGCTAATTTATCAATGCGAGCAACATCATCTTTCATAATGAACTTTGAATACAACTGATCAGGATTCAATTCCGATAATTTCCGCACGTGTAAAGACATGGTGTTCACATAAGGTTCCACTAAATGAGTCGGTGTGAAATCTACTGCTTCAGTAAAAACGCCATCTTCCGATACGGCTTGGAAACTAACATTTTCTGCATCGACTATTGCTTGCCATTCTAGCATTTCATCATGAGTCAGCTGGTGGTTAATCACCACTTCACCTGTATCCGTGCGCTGAACAAGGGCGCCGTGGTAATTAATAATATAATCCCCCTCTTGTGTCAGCTCCAGTTCTTCCATATAACGCTTAGCACCTGGATAAGGGCGACCTGTACATAAGACAACTAGACTACCCGAATCCACAATGCGTTTAACTGCTGTCGCTACAGCTGGCGTGATTTCATGAAGGTCATTCACCAATGTCCCATCAATATCAATCGCGACTAAATCATATTTTGTCATCATAATCTCCTTTAAGCGTATCTACTGGATACGACCATTTTTAATGTGTTTCCGAAATTCATTATAAATATCTTGGAAAACCGATAGATTTTGCTGTGCTGGAGCTGTTCGACGCAATAACTCGCGGGGAACATATAAGCGGTCATTTCCATGTAGGTTGTCACTTAGGCTCTCTACAATCGGACTCACTTCACTCAGGTCAACAATTTTTCCATCTTCATAAATTAATGAAATGGGTGCTTTTTCTTTTAACTTGTAGTCATATGAGATATCTGACGAACGGTTCGTCATCGTAAAATACTCTTTATCAAAATACGCTTGATCAACTAAGTCTCGTAAATATTCGACAGTATCCTGATCTTTCTCACGGTCATAAGCAACCGATTTTAACGGACGACGATGTAAAAACATCTCGGCTAATTCACTCAAAAAGCGATCCTCACTATTAATCCAAGAGGTTACAGCGTAGTGAATCACGTTATCATCCAACAGCAGATAATCATCAATCGTAAAGCTATTTTCAAAGAAAGGCTCTAATATCGGAATCGATGGTGCAAGCTTTCCGGCATGGTATAAAAACTTTGCTCGTGTTAGCAAGCGGTCCAATGTAACTTCCATTCCACGAGAAACTGGGTGAAAGTAAATCTGCATATACATCTGATAGCGGCGTACGACATAATCTTCTACCGCGTGCATTCCTTGATGTTGAAAGGCTATCCCATCTTTATAAGGACGAATAACCCGTAAAATACGAGACAAGTCAAACTTCCCGTATGTAACACCGGTGAAGTAAGCATCACGCTGTAGGTAGTCCATACGGTCAGCGTCTATTTGACTCGATATTAATTGGACCACTTGCGGATTTGGATACTGCCCCGTAATGACACTTGCGACTTCATTAGGGAAGCTTGGTGAAACTCGTCGTAAAATCGCGTTGATTTCAGATGTTTCATCTAAAATGATTTGTGTCGTTAACTTTTCATGGTCGGTATCAAAAATCTTCTCAAACGTATGGGAGAAAGGACCATGTCCGACATCATGCAATAAGGCGGCACATAACGTCACTAGTCGCTCCGAATCATCCCATTCTTCTGGGTAATTTCGTAAAAAGCGATCACAAATTTTCCGAGCCAATTCATAGACCCCTAAAGAATGTGAAAAACGAGAATGTTCCGCGCCGTGAAATGTGTACTGGGATGTTCCGAGTTGTTTTATACGACGCAAGCGTTGAAATTCCTTTGAGTCAATTAAATCTAAAATGATTTGATGACGAATATGAATATGGTCATGCACGGGATCTTTGAACACTATTTCTGTTTCTAAGCGATCCGCTTCTTCAAATTGGGTAGGTTTCATACTTTCGGCCTCCTGATTTCTTTCGTATTCATTCTATCTTGCTACTCACCAAAGACTCGTGTATTGCGGCGATGCATTTTGGCTAATCCTACTTCATAATAATCTTCTAATCTGTCTGAGTATTCACCTTCGACCCAATCAAATTGGTCTAACATCATCTGTTTCACTTGTTCGACTGAAAGACTTATATCATAAGCATCTTCTAAGGTGGTCATCACATTCGGCTTTATCTCAGGATAACGACCAGCCGGTTCAGAGCCATCCAGACCTATTTCATAGAATTCACGCATCATTTCAGCACGTTTTTTTTGGTCGCCGTTCACACTAATATACAGCATAACCGCCAGTCCATTTTTAATGCGTCTTTGTGCAATTCCGGCAATCTTTTGCCCGTCAATACTTAAGTCATAATCTCCAAAGCAATAAGAGTTTTTAATTTCATAGGCCAAAATCTCTTTTTCTGTGAAATGGGGATAGAATGTATCGCGGATAAATTGCAACATGAAGTCATAAGCCTCATCAATGGATAAGCGACGCTCTTTAGATGGATAAATTAGTGAAACGTTTAAAACACCAGGGTCACTAATAACTCCTAAACCACCAGAGTTTCGAACAATCGTATCGTGATTATATTGCTTAAACAGTGGATAAGCTTTATCAAAATGACCGAGTTTGGTGTCCATCATCCCTAAAATAACGAGTGGCGAAGTTTGCCAAAAATGAATCATCGGTTGTCCGGTTTCGCCAGCGTGCGTGATGAAGGCATCTGTTAAAGCGAAATGTGAACTATGATCATTCTTTGAAAAAGGCATTGTTTCAGAATCATAACGCGCAAATCGTCCTTCGTTATATTGAAATTGAGTTTTTCTTGTATCCATGGTGCATCTCCTTGTCTAATTAGACCCATTGTATCAAATATCAATCCATTATTCGATAGTAGACAATCAATCCATTAGCCTTTCCAGTTTACAAAAAATAGCGTTAGAATCCGTTTACCTCTGCACATCTAAAAGATGTGTGATAAAATGTAATGGAACTATGTTGGAAGGAGTAAGATACCATGTCAGACGATAAACTAACAAAAGGTTTACCGGCTAGAATTATTTTAGAAACAACGATTGTGCAAGAAGGTGAAGTCTTCAAGCACTCTTTTGATGAAATGGGACGCATCGTTTTAATGAACGATAATTACTATATTCGGTATGAAGCGGAACAAGATGGCGATCAAATCGCGACCTTAATTAAGCTACAACCCGATGGGACGGTTAACTTAACACGTCACGGTACGAATAAAACACGATTAGTATTTGACGACAATATGCACACGTATACAAATTACCCGACACCAACAGGCATTATGCCCCTTCGTGTGGAGACAAACCGTTTAGAAATTGGCTATGTTGATCAACCATTTGCTGGTGAAGTTGAAGTAGATTATGTGATTTATCTTGAGGACCAGCTCCTTGGAACGTACCAATTGCGTTTGCGTTTCACAACGTAATAGAGTAAAATAGACAAGATAATGTGGAATTGAACGAATGATGAATTAAAAGGGTGAAAAAAGTGAACTTAAAACAATTTGATGGCGAGCGAAAAAATGAAATAGCAATGATTCGTGTCGCAAAAGCAGTGCTTGAGCAAACAGGAGAAGTTATGGACTTTTCGACTATCGTTAATACAGTTGCTAATTTTCTTGAAATTGATGAAGCAGAAAAGAAAAAACGTATGCCGCAATTTTATACCGACTTAAACGTAGATGGTGAGTTTATTTCATTAGGTGAGAACAAGTGGGGCCTGCGTAACTGGTACCCTGTTGACTCGATTAACGAAGTACTAACACACGAAAACGATGAAGAGGATATTATTCCGACTATTAGTCCAGACGGATTCGATGAATACGAAGATCCAACGTTAGAAAAAGTATTCGAAGATGAATTGGATGAAACAGAAGAAGAAGAAACAGAAAAAGATGAAGATGTCTATGTGGATGTCGATGGTGACGGTACAGTTGAAAACATCGATGATTTCCAAGATGACATTGACGAAGAAGGATTAGATGATGGCGAATTAGATGGTTTAGCTATTGTCGACGACGATGAGTTATTAGACGACGATGTGGACGAAGATCTTTAATTTTCATTAAAAAATAACTTGACCATTTCACTAAAAATCGTTAACATACTTATTGGGCACTCGAATTTCAAAATACGAAATTTGGGTCATAAAATAAACTTAAACAGCTCTCTATTCTATTTACGCGTATAATTACGTTATGGGATAGGGAGTTTCTTATTTTACAAACCGATGACTATCTTTTAGGAGGCTTTATTAATGACAAAATATATTTTCGTTACAGGCGGGGTTGTTTCATCCATAGGAAAAGGGATTGTCGCTGCTTCACTTGGACGGTTATTAAAGAACAGAGGCTTGAGTGTAACGATTCAAAAATGTGATCCATACGTAAACGTGGATCCAGGCACAATGAGCCCGTATCAACACGGAGAAGTTTTCGTTACAGATGACGGCGCGGAGACGGACTTAGACTTAGGACACTACGAGCGTTTTATTGACAACAACTTAAACAAATTCTCGGACATTACAACAGGATTAATTTATTCAGAAGTGATTAACAAAGAACGTCGTGGAGATTACTTAGGTGCGACAGTTCAAGTTATTCCTCACATTACAGACGCGATCAAAGAAAAAATTTCGAGCGCAGCCGAAACAACAAACTCAGACATCGTGATTACAGAAATCGGAGGAACAGTAGGGGACATTGAATCTCTACCTTTCCTAGAAGCCATTCGTCAAATGAAGACAGATGTCGGTTCTGAGAACGTATTATACATTCATGCAACGTTAGTACCATACTTAAAAGCTGCAGGTGAAATGAAAACAAAACCTACACAGCATAGTGTGAAAGAATTACGCGGACTAGGTATTCAACCAAATATTTTAGTCACTCGTACAGAACTGCCTCTAGATGATGACACACGTAGAAAGATTGCAGCGTTCACGGATGTTGAAATAGACTCGGTTATTCAATCGGTTGACCAAGAAACACTTTACTCGATTCCTTTATCACTACAAGAACAAAAGCTAGACGATATCGTTGTCGATAAGTTAAACATTGATGCACCACCAGCTGAAATGGGCGCATGGAAAGAGTTAGTTGAAAATGTATTAACCTTAAAAGAAACACTGAAAATTGGTTTAGTTGGTAAATACGTTGAATTACCTGATGCTTATTTATCAGTAGCTGAATCATTAAAGCATGCAGGTTTCCCATTTGACACAGATGTTGAAATTAAATGGGTAGACTCGGAAACACTTAGCGCTGAAAACATTGAAGAAGAGTTAAGTGATGTGGCTGGAATTATCGTACCAGGTGGATTTGGAACACGCGGAATCGAAGGTAAAATTCTTGCAACAGAATATGCACGTACAAAAAACATTCCATTCTTCGGTATTACGTTAGGTATGCAACTAGCAGCAGTTGAATATGCACGTAACGTCATCGGTTTAGAGAATGCAGGTTCAACAGAACACCATGATGACTTAACACATAAAATTGTTGACTTACACCCAGATCAAAGAGGGGTTGAAGACTTAGGTGGAACATTACGATTAGGTCTTTACCCAAGTCATTTAAAAAATGGAACGAAAATTTCGGCGATTTACGACAACAAAGAAATGATCGAAGAACGTCACCGTAATCGTTATGAAATGAACGAAGAATACTTTGAGATGTTAGAAGAAAACGGCATGATTTTATCTGGCTTATCGGCTGATGGTCGATTAGTCGAATCCATTGAGCTGCCAAACCACCCGTTCTTTATTGGCGTACAATATCATCCAGAATTCCTATCTCGTCCGAATCGTCCACATCCATTATTTAAAGCATTTATCGAACATTCAATCGCTTACAAAAATAAGTAATTCATGTGAAAATAATACACAAAGAAAATTAACAAGTGAATATGCAAAAATGTTTCTCTTATTCACTCGATTTTTATAGTTATTTTTGGTACGATAGAATAGTGAAAAACATATCAATAATAGGAGGCTTTTTAATGAGTCGTTTAGTTAATATGACAGACATGTTAAACAAAGCATTAGAAGAAAAGTATGCAGTAGGTCAGTTCAATATCAACAACTTAGAATGGACACAAGCAATCTTACAAGCAGCACAAGAAGAAAACTCACCAGTAATTTTAGGTGCTTCTGAAGGTGCAGCTAAATATATGGGTGGACCAAAAGTAGTAGTTGCTATGGTAAACGCATTATTAGAGTCAATGGATATTACAGTTCCAGTTGCTTTACACTTAGACCACGGTTCTTCATTCGAATCTGTTAAAGATGCAATCGATGCTGGATTCTCTTCAGTTATGATTGACAACTCAGCATTACCAATCGATGAAAACATCGCGAACACTAAAAAAGTAGTAGACTACGCACATGCAAATGGCGTTTCAGTTGAAGCTGAAGTCGGTACAGTTGGTGGAGAAGAAGACGGTGTTATTGGAAACGTAATCTATGCGGATGCACAAGAGTGTAAACGTATGGTAGATGAAGCAGGAATCGATGCTTTAGCTGCAGCTTTAGGTTCAGTTCACGGAACTTACGCAGGAGAGCCAGTATTAGGATTCGACGAAATGAAAGAAATTTCAGAATTAACTAAAACACCTCTTGTATTACACGGTGGTTCAGGAATTCCAGAACATCAAATTGAAAAAGCAATTGAGTTTGGACATTCAAAAATGAACATTAACACTGAGTTACAACAAGTTTGGGCTGCACGCACACGTGAAGTCATTGCAAACGACAAAGATGTTTACGACCCTCGTAAAATCATTGGACCTGGTAAAGAGGACATTATTGAAGCAACTAAAAAATCAATGCGTACTCTAGGTTCATCAAACAAAGCTTAATTAAAA
>DAIOTD010000009.1:12482-26771 GCA_036752205.1 Atopostipes sp. | reverse complement strand
ATAAAATTTCTAGACAACTTTTTAGATTATCCCTACACAAAAATCATTTTTTAAAATCATTCTGATTATTTTTTCTACTTTCAATTATGCGATCGCTCATATTTTTACCTTCATTAACATATTTATGGTGGAAACTTTGCATGTAAAAAGTTATCTTTATCATCGTAGCCAGAAATAGACTGGAGTTAATAATGACCAAGTATATTAAACCTATATCCAATAACAATAAAATGACATTTGTTATTGTTATACCTAAAAATAAAGTGAATAAGCTTCCCATATCGTACCTACTTCCTTAAAGTTTTATGATGCATCATCTATTTATGTATCATTATACAAAAAAGTATTGATTACAAATTATTCTGTGTAATAGAAAAACAACTAAACGAACAATCCAGTTTAGTTGTTACTAATTATTCGATATGCTTTTCGACAATTTTAATACACTCTTCATGATTGTGTTTTCTAGCTGGACATTGATAGCGTCCAAAGAAAATTAACCAGTGATGTGCTTGCGACCATAATTCTTCTGGAAGCTTTTCCATTAATGAATTTTCGACTTGAATAACCGATGCATTTTCTTCAACGATATTAAATCGTTTGGCTATACGTTCGACGTGCGTATCAACAGCAATAGCCGGTTGATTAAATGCGACACTTAAGACAACGTTTGCTGTTTTACGACCTACACCTGATAGACTTTCTAACTCTTTACGGGTATTTGGTACTTCCCCGTTATAGTTTTCAACTAACATGGCTGCCGTTTTTTTTATAAACTTAGCCTTATTACGATATAAACCAATCGTTTTTAATTTATCTTCTAAATCTTCTATTTCAGCTTTCATCATTAACTCTGGCGTAGGATAAGCTTCAAACAACTGTGGTGTGACCTTGTTAACACCAATATCCGTAGTCTGGGCACTTAGGATTACAGCAATCAATAATTCAAATGGTGATTGATGATCCAACTCTGCTTTCGCTTCAGGATAAATTCTGCCCATCGCTTTAATAACTTGCGTTGTTTCTGTTTCATTTAATAACTTTTGTTTGTCCGTCAAAAAATCAACCTCTAATTCTGATCATTGTTTAAGTCTTTTAACCAGTTAATCATAGGAACAGGTTCAGATTTACCTTCTTGCCCGTTTGAATCCACTTGATTAGCCTGTTTATCCGTTTGACCTCGAAATTTTTGTGATTCTTTTTCGACTTGTTCTTTTGTACGAATATTCTTCTTTTCCCAGTTTAACAAAATTCGATCAATATATTTGAAATTATAAACTTGGCTTAGTACTGCTTCTTTTAAAGCCATTTTAACTAATTCCGATGAGTATTTATCTTGTTCGACCCACATAACCAATGTTTCCATTTCGATTGGTGATAAAGGACGACCAAATTCTTCCTCAAAGATTGTATAGAGACTTTTTGTATCTTGTTCTTTCTTCTCGTCAGCTGTCTCAAGCTGCTCTTGCTTTAATTTTATAAATAATTTGTCCCATAGAAAAGAAAGAGAATAAGCATCTTGTGTCATGCCATTCTCATCCTTAGTTGTTTCTATTGATATTAATTTCTTTTGAATAAGTTGATGAATCGCTCGGAACACATTATCCTTCGACAATTGCATATTTCGAGCGATATCCTCCATATCTGGAAACAACTCACCTTTATCAATATATGATTTTATTTGTAAAATTAAAACCAATTCATTATTAGAGATACCTAAATCTCTATAATGTTTTAGCAAGAGTGTCGGAAGTACGGTTTGTCCTTCGTCGATCCAATATTTCAATAAATTGTTTGTCATATTAGACACTCTTTCTTTTAAGTTTTCTTTATTACGGTGTTAGACGGTTTAATAATCTTGGGAATGGAATGGACTCACGGATATGCTTTGTACCGGTAATCCAAGTAACTGCCCGCTCTAATCCTAATCCAAATCCAGAAGTTGTTACTGGACCAAAACGGCGTAAATCTAAGTACCATTCGTAATCTTTAATATCTAAACCAAAGTTTTTAATGTTTTCTTCTAACGTCTCGAAGTCTGCCTCACGCTGAGATCCACCAATAACTTCTCCATAACCTTCTGGTGCGATTAAGTCAGCACATAAAACAACATCATCACGGTCTGGATGTAATGGCATATAGAACGGTTTGATGTCTTTTGGATAGTTTAAAATGAATACAGGTTGTTCGTAATGGTTTGCGATAAATGTTTCTTCTGGTGAACCAAAGTCTACACCCCACTCAACATCGAAATCGTTCTTTTGTAATAGTTCGATTGCTTCATCATATGAAATACGCGGGAATGGTAGTTGCGTATACTTTTTCAATACGTCTTTATCACGTTCAAGTACATCTAAGGCATATTCACAGTTGTCCAGTACACTTTGTATTAAGTATGCGACGTATTGCTCTTGGACTTCTAAAGACTCTTCTTGAGTTGCAAATGCAATTTCTGGTTCAACCATCCAGAACTCTGTTAAATGGCGACGAGTCTTTGACTTCTCAGCACGGAATGTAGGTCCAAAAGTAAAGACCTTACCGAATGCAAAAGCAGCAGCTTCAGCATGTAATTGACCTGTTTGAGCTAAGTATGCATCGTCTTCAAAGTAATCAATATGGAATAAGTCTGTCGTATTTTCTCCTGCAACAGCTGTTAAAATTGGAGAATCGATATTAATAAATCCTTCTTTGTTAAAGAATTCATAAGTTGCACGAATTATTTCATTACGTACTAACATGATTGCATGTTGTTTTGATGATCGTAGCCACAAGTGACGATTATCCATTAAGAAATCTGTTCCGTGATCTTTTGGTGAGATTGGATAGTCAACTGACTCCCCTACTACTTCAATTTCTTCTACGTGAATTTCATAGCCGAAGTTAGAACGTGTATCTTCTTGGATTGTCCCTGTAATAATAACAGAAGTTTCTTGTGTTAAGTGAGTCGCTAAATCAAATACTTCTTCCCCTACTTGATTTTTTAAAACAACACCTTGGAAATAAGCTGATCCATCTCGTAATTCTAAGAATGCAATTTTACCACTAGAGCGTTTATTCGCTACCCAACCTGCAATCTCTACTTTTTGATCAACATAATTTTTTGAATCCGTAATTCTAATGCGTTCCATACTCAATTCTCCCTTATTTATCATTCATAATTTATATGTTTTTAATTGTGCGTATCCACTCGCCTGAAGTTAATGAAAACTTTGCGTAGCCAATACTTCCGTTGTCTTGTTCAAAACTAACTTCCCAAATTGGCCGATCAATATCCATACCAATACGGGCTTCTAGTATTTTTTTGGGTGCTTCACGGTCTAAAGTAAGCTGCACTGCTCGATTCTTTGAAATAGTATCTGCCTCATTAAGTACTTCAATCTCACCGCCATCTTGTTGCACAATGACAATAATAGAAGTCCCTTCGCTGTTTTTTCCGGTAATCGTAAAATATGTTTCATTGCCATTGAACCAGTAAAATTCATCTGCTTGTACTAAGTCTGCTCTTCGGCTTGCCACATCAGTCGTTTCAGCCTTAGCTTGATTGTAAGGTGACAGTGAGCGTATAAGAATGATGCTGACGGCAAAGATTAATACTAACATCGTTACTAGTAAACCCGTTAAAAACTTTTTCATCTCACTCCACCTTTCTCTCTATAAATTTCAACCTATACAGTATAGCAAAATTTTCCATCAAGTTAAATATTATCAGCAGGTTTTTCATCGATAAAAGCTTGAATTTTTCCGCCTAGCCGATTATTGTCATATTCCTCGACTTCAACATTTTTTGGTAAAGACGATTGAAAAATTTTAGAATAGCCAGCTGTTATGAAGCGATCATCTAAAACAACTAACACACCTCTATCGGTTTTGTTGCGAATTAAACGGCCAAATGCTTGTCTGAACTTCATTAAAGCTTGTGGTAAATATTCTTTCATAAACGGATTTAAGCCTTGCTTATTTAAAAAATCAGTTTTCAAACGCATAATAGGTGTATTCGGTGCTGGAAACGGTAAACGAGTTAAAATCACTAGTTCCAACGCTTCATTTGGTAAATCAATCCCCTCAAAGAAACTATCTGCTCCTAAAATAACCGATGGTGTATGCCGCTTATAATTCTTTAAAATGCGCTTACGAGTACCTGAAAGTGATTGAGCTAAAATTCGGTGCTCGTATAACTCTGGGTCGTTATGAATAACCTCATAAACTTCTTTTAATACTGACAAAGAACGAAATAGAATAACCGTATTCAGACGTGTGTTCTTTAATATATTTTTTATCTCCGCTGCTAATTGCTCAGAATATTCATTCTCATTTAAGCCTTTTGGATGTATTCTGTTTTCTGGAACCATCACTCTAACCTGTTCACTATAATTAAATAGGCTGTCAAGTTGATGAAATTCTAACGGTAAGTTATTTAGTTGGTCTGAAAAGTACTCTACACTATCATTAATCGATAATGTACTACTTGTAAAGAGGACCTTTGATTGTGTTGCTAAGAAATCAATAAAGGAGTTCTCCTCGCCCCATTTTAGCACATGAAAATTAAAAGTTGCTTCTACATTGTTTGGAACATATGAAACCCATCTAAGAGCCTGAGGTGCATTATCATCATAAATGAATACTTTCTGGAAACTTTGCTTAAAATCTTTCAGAAATGCGAGTAATTTACTAAATTCAATTAAGAGTAACTGCATGTCATTATTCAAGTTTTTAAAGTCGTTCATTGCTTTCCTGGTAATTTCAAAACCAGTATACAGAAACTCTTCAATGCCAATTAAGATTGTTTTTAAGATTTTCTTCTCTTTTAAACTAAAATACTCTAACTTAATTTCGTGTTCTACAAAATTAGAGTCCTTGCGTGTACTAAAATTTTGCTTATCGTAGAAATCAACCTGACGTTCAAAAAATGTAAGCCACGATTCCATTATCATCTCTGAATTTCGTTCAAGATTCAATAAATCATAAGCCTTTATGACCTTATTTTTTTCAAGGTAATTGATTAGTTTAAAAATACCTGTTTCTTCAAGAACCATGCCCATCTTATCTAACTGCTTATTTAATTCTTTCCCGCTTAGTCGGTTGGTACTTGCTTTGTTTGCAACTTCTGGAAAGTGATGAGCCTCATCTATAATTAGATGTTCTAATGAAGGTATCGTCGGTTCTTCATTTTGCCAATCATAAACTAAGAAATGGTGATTGGTAATAATGACTTCTGAATGTGTGATTTTTTCTTTGATTCGTTCATAAAAATCGAAATCTCTCCAATGATTATCGATATATTGGTGATTGGTCACTCTAATTTCCTGCCAAAATTGTAGGTCTAAATGACTTCCAGCATTCATTTCAGATAAATCACCAGTTTTAGTATCTGTTAGCCATACTAAAACACGCATACATAGGTAAGCCTCAGAGTTCTTAGGCTCAACTTCTCTTAACCAACGTTCGAATATACTTAAGGATAAATAATGATTTCTACTTTTTAGAAGGGTCGTTGGAACTTGACGTCCGAAAACTTCTTCAATTTTAGGTATTGTGTCGTTTAAGAGTTGCTCTTGCAATAAAGTTGTATATGTACTAATCACTATTTTCTCTTCTAATGTTGTTTCAAATAAAATTGGGAATAGATACCCCATAGATTTTCCCATACCAGGTGGTGCTTCAATAGCTAATTTTTGTATAGATAAGTCCTCTTTAAAGTAGCCATGAACAAGATCCATCATATTTGCTTGTACTTCTCTAAAATCATGCCCTTGAGCAATAAATTTCTTTTTCTCTTCAACCGTTTCGGGGTATGACTGTTTTTTCCAAGTATTAACGGCACGTTCTTCATAGCTATCCGGCTTTCGTATCGCAATTTGATTGATGATGACTAAATTTTCATCTAATGGTTCTAAGAGTTCTAGCGCTTCTTCAAGTACCCTCTCAAAAAACAGATTCGTATTATGTGTCGTACAAGTCGCTAAATAATGAAGTTTCTCCAGAGTAACTAGAGGTAAACTCAAAGCTCGTTCATACAACTTTTGGAAAATATGAACCGTCGCATCGGCATCCGCTAAAGCATCATGTGCATCACTTAACGTATAGTCTAAAAAAGCCGCTATATCTTCTAGTTGAAAACTATCTAATGTCGGATATAGAATCTGTGTAAGCTCAACAGTATCAACCGCTGGAATACTTAGTTGTTTAA
Source organism: Atopostipes sp. (assembly GCA_036752205.1). GTDB lineage: Bacteria > Bacillota > Bacilli > Lactobacillales > Carnobacteriaceae_A > Atopostipes. The sequence continues at coordinate 20,584 of DAIOTD010000009.1, read as the reverse complement.
ACCCATGTGCTTTGAACTGTTCGTTTAAGAAACGATAATCAAATCCTACGTTATGAGCAATAAATATAGTCGATTCTAGTAACGTTAGAATTGTTGGAGCAACCTCTTCAAAATAAGGCGCATCTTTTACATCTTTGTTTTTAATACCGGTCAGTTTCTCAATCGGCTCTGGAATTCGTTTGCTCGGATTCACTAAAGTTTCAAATCGATTAATAATTTTACCGTTTTTCAATAGTACACATGCAAATTGTATGATTCGTTCATCGGCACCAATGCTTCCACCAGTTGCTTCAATATCAACAATTGCGTAAATTTCATTTTTTCGCAAAGAAAAATGCACCTCCTATCAACTATTTTCATTAAATCCTGGTATCAATTTCTTTTCTTGAATCCATTCAATAATGTCATTTTTATCATTATTCAGCTCTTTATAAACAACTGCTTTTAGAGCATCGTCTAAAGCAACACTCATCCACTTACCAGGTTTCTCAGTTGTTAATGTCATTAAATCATGACCGGTCACTTTCAGGTCTTTTTTATCTGTTATTTGTAAACCATTATAAACGGACATCAAGGTCTCGTACTGAGCCTTAAGTCCTAAATGTTCTAACAGGTATTCGACATCATAGGCAAAATCTTGACCGATTTCAAAGGCAACCCAGGGGTCAATTTTACCAGTGTCCAGTCGTTTTTTTAGAGCATGGAAGATAGTGAGAGCATCATTTATCATTTGGTTGGATAATTTCCAACCCTTTAAAAATGACCTTGGTTTAAAAGTTGAAGTCTTCTTAGATTGGTCGATTTGATACAGTAAAAATGCCCATGCTTGTCTGGCATTTTCAAATGGTAGCTCATCATCAATCATCGACATAATAGCTTCATGTTTATCTGCTAACCCCGGACAATATTTGTAAAGTTCTGTCTTAATCATAGCTGCTAGACCAATCGTGTGCCATTTTCCAATTAATAACTTTTCAAATTCGATTTGAATGCGTTCTATTGCAATCTTTTTAAGCAATGGTGCGTTGTCTCGGATTGACAGTAATGTTTCAGACTCAATTTGAAAATCTAATTGTGCTGAGAAACGAACCGCACGCATCATTCTTAGGGCATCCTCGTTAAACCGTTCATGTGGCTCACCAACTGCACGAATAATGCTTTTATCAATGTCTGCCATCCCATCAAAGGGATCCATGATGTTTCCTTCACTATCAAGAGCAATAGCATTCATTGTGAAGTCTCTGCGCTTAAGATCTTCTTTTAATGAGCGCACAAAAGTAACCGAATCAGGGCGTCGGAAATCTTGATACGTTGATTCGGTTCTAAAAGTCGTAATTTCATAACTATCATCGCCAACTAAGACCATAATTGTTCCATGCTCAATCCCTACGTCCACTGTACGTTTGAAGATATTCTTAATTTCAAGGGGTTGGGCACTTGTTGCAATATCCACATCGTTGACGTCTAAGCCTAAGATACGATCGCGAACACTACCTCCAACAAAATAGGCTTCAAAACCGGCATTTTGTATTTTTTCTAATAATGGGAGAGCTTTAGCAAATTCTCCATCTAATGTCATTTTTATATTCATTACACTGCAACCTTTTATTGTTTAGTTTCGTTATCTACTCGCTCAAAGCGGTATTTGTCTCTTGTATTGAATTTATCCATTGTTAATTTGAAAGCTTCAGCAAGATCTATATCTAAAGAGTTTGCCATACAAATGACTACAAATAAAACATCTGCTAGCTCTTCCGAAATTTCTTTTTCTGCTTCAGTATCTTTCTTTTGCTTCTCACCATGATAATGATTTATTCCACGTGCTAGCTCGCCAACTTCTTCAGTAATACGTGCCATCAGACCAAGTGGTGAAAAATAACCTGTTTTAAATTGACCGATATAATCGTCCACAACTTTTTGCATTTCTCTCATTTCCATTTAAAGCACCCCTAACCTTTATTCATCTATGTCTTCTTCGCCTAATATATTAGCACTTATTTGCAACTCAATATCTTTCATCGCTTCAGTTAAGGAGTGAAATGCCTCTTCATTTCCATCCACTAAAGATTGATCTATCTCTTTCATGATTTGCTCTTTCGCTAAATTAAGGGTTTCAAATGTTAGAGCATCGTCCACTTTCTCCGATAATTCATCAGAAATACTATCATTCCAACTGGCGTAAGGATTATCTTCTAGGATAGATAAGTATTCTGAATACTGCCACGCATCATCAATATCGATTTCAATATAAAGTGGTGAACTCCAATTTAAGCGTACTTCGTGAAAGGCTTGCATGCCATCTTCAAAAGTATGTCCATTTTTATAAAAACGGAAATCTGGTTTTTCATTGCCCGCAACAGACATATAGATACCACGAGGTGTTTTTTCAACGTTTTCGACAAAATGCGTTTTCTCTAACATCAGATTATGATTAAATAAATAATCTAATATCCATAGCGCTTCTCGTCTCTTCATCACAAATTTTTTAGTGACCCATTTTAAAAAATGTTTCTTATCCATATTGCTTACGGATGAATTCATCTTTTCTCACCTATTCATTTCATGTTAGTCGTTATCATCTTCCAGTAAGGCGACCATTTCAAAATCCTCACCAGGGATTAACTGTAAATATTTTTGAATGACTTCTTTCATCTTATCTCTTTGACCATCTTCTCTTAAGTAAAAGGCATAGTCTTTTAAGAAGTCGCTATTTTCGTCTAAATATTGATAGGCTTGGTCATAGTATTTTCTGGCCTCATCATATTCATCCAAATGATTATTTGCTTGTGCAAGAAACCATAGTGATTCTGGTAATTGTCGCATTGTCTCGGCGGATTGATCAAACAACTCAATAACAGCCTCAGAGTCTTCCATATAAGTTAAGTACTCTGCATACTTGACTACTGCACGATCATTCCCAGGTTCGATTTCAATCGCTTCTTGATAATAACTTTCAGCTTTACCAAACTCATTTAGTTTAGAGGCTAATTCCGCTGCTTTAAAGTACAATTCAATATAAATTTCATTATATTGGATACCATTTTCAATTTCTTCTAGAGCTTGTTCTAGCTTACTTTGATTTTCGTAAACGTCTGATAGTAAAATATAAGCACCAGTCAGTGAAGGATCTAGTTCAACTGCTTTTTCCAGAGGCTCAATCGCTTTGTCATAATCCTCTTTTTGTACATGAACAATTCCTAGTTGATAAAATACTTCTGCATCATCTTTGTATGACAACGCGTCCTCTAATAAAACAATCGCTTCAGTGTAGTCTCCTATCATTAAATAACAACTACCAAGACGAGCACTTATAATTGTCCCGGATACTTCTTCGATACCCTCTTCATTTAATTGTTCGTATTTTTTTATAGCGTTCTGATAATCTGCCATCGTAAAATAGACTTCTGCTAAAGCAAATTTGATAACAGGTTCATCCGCTAAAATGCTTTCGGCTTCTACGAGTTTTTGAATACTCACTTCTGGTAAACCATTGAGATGATAATAATCTGCTTGAACCAATAAAGCTTGCGGATATGTTTCGCTTGAAGAATCGATTGTATGTAATAAATCTAAAGCCTCCAATTCATTCCCATCTTCAATCTCGATTTCAGCAAGATAAATTTTTAATTCATCATCTTCTGGATGGATATCAATTAAGTAATTGTAAACTTTTTTTGTCTCATTTAAAAAACCAAGTTGAAAAAGAGTATTGCCTAGTAAATACAGTGTATCTGAATCATCCATTTCTAGGGCAATTTCAAGATTCTCATAAGCTTTATCTAAGTCGCCATTTTGTATTTCGGCTATAACTATTTCTGAATATTTCATAGATTTCACATCGTCTTTCTCTATTTAGATTATACCCATTTTAGCATATGCTGGTAAACTTTTCATGGATATGGATATATAATACAAAGAATACATTTTCTCAATATAAGAAAGCCCTCTGCTGCAAGCGAGTTGCAATAGAGGGGTTTAATTATTCTTCAGTTTTAAATTCTTCAATCCATTGTAATTCTTTATCCGATAAGTCTAATGTTGCAATCATATCCGGTCGTCTTTCAAATGTGCGACGTACTGACTCTTTATGGCGCCATTCTTCAATATTCCCATGGTGACCACTCATTAAAACATCGGGCACACTCATACCTCGATATTCAGCAGGACGTGTATAATGTGGGTGTTCTAACAAGCCTGTTGAATGCGAATCTTCTAGTATAGATGACTCATTTCCAACTACTCCTGGAAGTAAACGGACTGTTGCATCAATCATGACCATTGCAGCTAATTCGCCACCTGTTAAGACATAATCACCTAGCGATACTTCATCCGTCACAAGAGAGCGAATACGTTCATCATATCCTTCATAATGACCACAAATAAAAACTAAGTTTTCTTCCTTTGAAAATTCTTCAGCCATGTTTTGATCAAATGGTTTCCCAGCTGGATCCATTAAAATTACGCGTCTATTTGCATCCGGGTTTTCAGCATGAATAGCATCCATCGCTTCAAATATCGGTTCAGGCTTTAATAACATACCGGCTCCGCCACCATATGGCGTATCGTCTACCATTGCATGTTTACCGACTCCGTGTTTACGAAAACTAATAGGATTGATGTTCACATGCCCCGCATCAATAGCTCGTCTAATTAAAGAATAGCCAAATGGGCTTTCAAACATTTCAGGGAAAAGGGTTAAAATATCAATCTTCATCTGCATCTAATCCTTCTAAAACATGAACAGTTATGACTTTATTATCTAAATCGACCTTTCGAATAACTGATTTAATATTTGGTAACAGTAAATCTTTTTTACCTTGGCGCTTCACAACCCAAACATCATTTGCGGGTAGAAACAAAATATCCGATAGTTCGCCGAGCAACTCCTCTGCTTCGTTCACAACTTCTGAACCGATTAGGTCATTGGCGTAGTATTCATTCTCTTCTAGCTCATGTAATAATTCTTCTGCAACGACTAAAAATTTTGTTTTATACTTTTCAACATCATTAATATTTGAATACTCTTCAAAAGTTAATAAATCAAATGATTTATGCACGCGGTGTGACTTTACTGTAACAGGGATATATTCAGATTTAGATACTTCAATAGCTAATTCTGAGCCTTTTGCATAACGTTCCTCTGGACTATTTGTTGTCGATTGAACGCGTACTTCTCCTCTGATTCCGTGTGTATTGACTATTTTTCCAACTTGTAAATAATTTGTCATAAGAAACTCCTACTATTTTGATTTTTATTATAAAAAAATCTCTCAAAAAGATCTGCATGAAACAGACATTTTGAGAGATCTTATTACGGACGAGTTTAATCGACAATCGTTAAGCGAACACGTTTCTGTCCGTCATATTTTACACTGTAAACAATTGAACGAATAGCTTTCGCAATGCGTCCACGCTTACCGATGACACGTCCAACATCATCTGGATGAACAGATAATAGATATTCGTGGAAATCATCTGTCTCTTGAAGATCTAACTTCATATCTTCAGGATGACTTAATAGTGCAGATACAATCGTTTTAATTAAATTTCTCATTTCTGTGTCAGTCATGTTCTCATCCTTTATAATTTTCTGAATGGAAAATTAGTTGTTCTTTCTGTTTTCAAGTTTTTCGTTATGGAATCTTTCCATTACGCCTTGGTCAGATAATAATTTACGTACTGTGTCAGATGGTTTTGCACCATTGTGTAACCATTTTACTGCACTATCCGTATCAATTTTAACTTCTTTTGGTTCTGAAACTGGGTTGTAAGTACCGATTTCTTCGATAACTCCACCTGTTACTGCTTTACGTGAATCTGCAACTACCACACGGTAGAAAGGACGTTTTTTAGAACCCATTCTTTTTAAGCGAATTTTTACTGCCATTTATTTTTTCCTCCTGTTTCATTAAATGTTTCTATTCATTATTTTGAATAACGCTGTTAAGTAAATATACTTGACAACATTTACCCACGAGTAATATACTACCACGTTTAAAATACGATGTAAAGTGTTTTTTCTTTACACTATCATTTTGTTTGATTTAATTTGTTTATATGTCTTGTAACCTGTGATATAAAACCTTTATCACTTCCGACTTGTAGTTGATCACCTGGTGTTAATATGATATCACCATGTGGTAAAAACTCATGTTCGTTTCGGCGAATTTTCATAATTTTTGAATTAAATGGAAATTCGATACTTTTTACCTTCTCTCCATCCAGATGACTATTATGGGAAACCGTTAAATCGATATAAGCAATTTGACCTTTAAAAACAGTTGGGTAGAAACTTGTTTTATTTCTTAAGGTAATTTCATCCGTCGGTTCTAAACCTAGCATGTCTGAAATAACGTAAGCCACTAAACATACAATCGAAATAGCCATCATTTGATTAATCGATCCAGTTAACTCCGTGATTAAAACAATTCCTGTCAATGGCGCTTTTGTTGTTGCCGTAAAAAAGCCACCCATTCCATAAAGAACAAAGTTTCTTAAATAATGAGCTTCTATACCTGTTAATTGGATGATAATATTACCGTATATCGCACCAAGTAAAGCACCAAAAGCTAAACTTGGAACAAGCGACCCACCTGGTATACCCGACCCATATGCAATCTGAAAAAGAACAAATCGAACTAGTAATACGAATAGGAGAGTCGATGTAGCAAACTCATTCGCAGCAATGGTCATAATGACTGATGTTCCGCCACCTAGCATTGATGTCCATCCTAAACCAACTATAATTAGTAATATAAATGGTATATAACCATGTAAATATCTAGGTATAGGTAAACTCATAAAAATTCTCGGCATGATATCGAAGATACCTCTTTGAAAAAGCCAGCCTCCGAGTGCCAGTATAAAACCCAATAGGATTAAATAGACATAGCCTTCAATTGGAAACAAGTAAGTTTGACCAAGACCTAACGCAGCTTCTACTCCGAATATTCGGAAAGCTACAAAGGACGCTGTTATTGATGCTGAAAATACGGATAAGATTAGAATATTTGAAAAGCGATGATGAATCTCTTCTATTACTAGTACAAAAGCAGATAAAGGCGCATTAAAAGCTGCCGCTAACCCTGCTGCTGCTCCACTAGATATAAAGATATTCTCTTGAGACTTATTCCCCTTCATCATCTTGTTTAAACCTTGTCCAACCATTCCACCAATCTGAATAGATGGTCCTTCTTGACCAACTGGAACCCCTAAGCCCAATACCAGTGAACTGGCTACGAATTTACGCCACATGATAGAAAACCAATTTAATTTCAGCGTTCCTTGTAACTGTCCTTTTAGCTCGGCTACACCGTTTCCTTGAATATGTGGCTCATCACGAACTAAAAAGATAACGATTGTGGCTATTATACCGATGATTAGTATCCATGCAAAAATCCAAGCAGGGTTTGTTTTTAAAAATTCATACACATTTGGCATTAATTCTAAGAGTAAATGAATAATCATTCGGAACGCACTAACGACTGTTCCAGCAACTGCTCCTATTAATATGCCCTTAAAAACAAACTTCAGTTTAGACCATGGTAATGCTTTTATTCGTTTCATAACTCCTCCATTTATTCCATAATATGCCTACTAAAATAACAAAAATTGTATCGCTTAGCAACAATAAAAAGGAATTTTAATGGTTTTTTCGTCAAAAAATGACAAAAAGCCGACATGGGTATTCATGTCGGCTAAACAGTCTATTATCTTCTACGTCTGATTTTCTTACGTTTCTTACGATTTCTATTTTTCGCTGCACCTTGTAGTGCTTTCATGCCCATTTTACCGCCCATTCCATTTCCTAACATCTGGTCAAGTCCTGCCGGCATTTTACCACCTGATAAACCTGCCATCATTTCGCGGGTTTGCTTGAACTGTTTAATTAGTTTATTAACTTCTTGTAATGGTCGAGCAGAACCTGCAGAAATACGTTTTCTTCTACTTTGATTTAGTAATTCAGGGTCTTCACGTTCATCATTCGTCATCGATTGAACGATTGCTTTCATATAATCTAACTCTTTTTCATCAACCTCAAAGTCATTCATTCCTGGAAGATTACTTACACCAGGAATCATTTTTAAGATTTGATCAAGTGG
>DAIOTD010000009.1:0-12382 GCA_036752205.1 Atopostipes sp. | reverse complement strand
CCAGTAACTTCACGAATAGAAAGTGCAGCACCACCACGTGTATCACCGTCTAATTTCGTCAAGATGACACTTGTTATATCGAGCTGACTGTTGAAAGAGTCTGCAACGTTAACCGCATCTTGACCAGTCATCGCATCAACAACTAAGAATATTTCATCCGGATTGGCAACTGCTTTAACATCTTCTAGTTCTTTCATTAGAACTTCGTCAATATGCAAGCGACCCGCCGTATCAATAATGACTAGATCGCGGTTCGTTGCTTTCGCTTCTTCTAAACCACGTGTTGCAATCTCAACTGGGCTAACTTGATCACCCATACTGAAAACTGGGATGTCTAATTGTTGCCCTAATGTTTGTAATTGGTCAATCGCAGCTGGACGATAAATATCCGCCGCAATTAACATTGGTTTCATATTTTTGTGTTTTCTTAAATAATTGGCAAGCTTACCTGCAGTAGTCGTCTTACCAGCACCTTGTAAACCAGTCATCATAAAGACGGTTGGTGGAATATCTGAAATCGAAACTTCAGCTTGCTCTCCACCCATTAATGTTGTTAATTCATCATAAACGATTTTAACAACTTGTTGCCCACCGTTAAGACTTTCTAAAACTTCACTACCTAAAGATTTTTCTTTAATATTTTTGACAAATTTTCTTACAACTTTATAGTTAACGTCTGCTTCTAAAAGAGCTAGTCGAACTTGACGCATTGCGTCATTGACATCTTGTTCTGATACTTTCCCCTTCTTACGTAAAGATGAAAAAGCATCTTGCAAACGTCCTGTTAAACCTTCAAAGGCCATATGAGCTAGTTCCCCTCTCCTATTGAATCTTGTACAACATCTTCAATTAATTGATTTATTTTATTGTCACTCGGGTATTGATTTTGAACATAATCCCGAATATTTTTTAACGCAACTTTTCGATATTCAAACTCTTGAACGAATTTCAATTTATCTTCATAGTTGATGAGTGCTTCTTCAGCACGCTTAATACTATCGTATATTGCTTGGCGACTAACACCATGATTATCCGCAATTTCAGCTAAAGTATGATCTTCTTCATAATATTCAGCCATATGCTCACTTTGCTTAGGTGTAAGCAGAGCTCCATAAAAAGAAAATAAAATATTCATTCTTACTGTTTTTTCTAGTTCCATTTTATTTACCTAATTTCTAAAATGTATTAGCTAACTAAATCTTTAAACAACCCATAGGCGAATTTCTCTGAATCAAATGGATGTAAGTCTTCCATTTTTTCTCCTAGTCCAATGTACTTAACGGGGATACTTAACTCTTTACCAATCGCTAGTACAATACCACCTTTTGCTGTTCCATCCATTTTAGTTAAAGCAATCCCTGTTACATTCGTGACTTCTTGGAATTGTTTTGCTTGATTCAGTGCATTTTGTCCCGTCGTTGCATCCAGCACTAAAATAGTTTCATGCGGTGCACCAGGAATTTCGCGTTCAATAACACGATTCATTTTACTTAATTCATCCATTAAATTCTTTTTGTTTTGGAGACGGCCAGCTGTATCAACAAGCAAATAATCATAGTCATTTTCTTGTGCTTGTTTGATCGCATCAAACACTACTGCTGATGGGTCGCCACCTTGTTGTGTAGAAATTACTTCTGCACCTACTCGGCCTCCCCATACTTTTAACTGCTCAATCGCTCCAGCACGGAAGGTATCTCCCGCAGCTAACATAACCGACTTGCCTTCGCCAACCAACTGATGTGCTAGCTTTGCAATTGTCGTTGTTTTTCCAACGCCGTTTACCCCGACAAATAAGATAACAGATAAACCATCTGGGTTCGTTTTGAATTCAACATGGTCAGGATTCGTTTTTTCATACATATCAATCATCGTACGAACTAATACACGTTCTGCATCCGCTACCGTTCGAATATTTTCAACCTTCGCTTCATAACGCATAACATCTGAAATTTCCATCGTTGCTTCAAACCCTACGTCCGATTCGATTAGTAAGTCTTCTAACTCCTCGAAGAACTCCTCATCTTCATAACGGAAGCCTGCCATCATTTCTTTAAAACGGCGTGTAAATGTTTTTCTCGGCTTTTCTAATCCTTCTTCATAGGTCGTTATACTTTCTTCTTTCGTTTCTTCAACTTGATCTACTTTTTTCTCTTCACCCGTAAAGACTGATTTAATACGGTCAAATAAACTCAATACATTCAGCCTCATTCCTATTTATATTATTTTTACCTTTAATATACCACTATTTAGTTTAACATAAATGTTGACGATTCTTAAATGGTCCTTTTAGTTTTTCTTATCTAACGAACAGCCTTTATTGGGATCCATTCTTACTTATTGAGAGCAAACTTACGGATGGCATAAGCTACGCCATTTTCATCGTTTGTCTTCGTAATATAATCGGCTACTTCTTTTACTTTTTCAATAGCATTCCCCATTGCTACACCTAAGCCAGCTTGTTCAACAAGCGTGAAGTCATTCTCTTGGTCACCAATTCCCATAATTTGTGATTTTTCTAATCCAAGCATCTCCCCGACTATGCGCATTGCATTGCCTTTATCGACATTTAACGGTAGAACTTCTAAAATATGTGATTGTGATTTATAAATATTAAAATACTCATGATATTGTTTGGGAATCATAGGGATAATCTCATCCAATTCTTCCGAAGGACGACTCAAAACTATTTTATTGATTTTAAACGGATTTGGTAGTTTTTCAATATCCACTGCTTTAAATTGTAACGCTTGATCTTCAGGTATATTAGTCACAGCTTTATTGTATAAGGAGTCTCTATCTTTAGGGTAAGGCGGTTCATAAATATAATCTAAATCAATGAAGTTAACAGGTAAATTAAAATCTGTCGCCATTTCATAAACAGATAAACTATCTTTTCTATCTAAGGTTAATTCGTGAACAACTTCTCCTGTTTTTGTTTTTTGAATTAGTCCACCGTTATAAGTAATGGCTAAATCATTTTCACCCTTTAATCCAATTTCATCTAATAGATAATTCATCGAACGTAAAGGACGTCCAGTACAAAGAACGACTTGAATACCTGCTGCCTTTGCATCTTGAATAGCTTGGTAGTTTTCTTCTGATAATTCACGATTCGAATCTAATAATGTTCCGTCTAAATCAATTGCAATTAATTTAATATCTGTCATTTTAAATCCTCTCCCTAATTATGATACGCCTTCAAAAGCTTGTGCTTCATTCAAACTAACTGATACAATTTTTGAGATACCTTTCTCTTGCATCGTAATACCATATAACTGATCCGCATGTTCCATTGTCCCTTTTCTATGCGTTATCACAATAAACTGAGTGGCTTCTTCAAACTCTTCTAGATACTTCCCGAATCGATTCACATTTGCGTCATCCAGAGCAGCCTCAGCTTCATCTAGAATACAAAATGGAATGGGGTTAACTTGAATAATGGCAAACAAGAGTGAGATAGCTGTGAGGGCTCTTTCCCCTCCAGATAATAAACTTAAGCGTGTTAATCGTTTTCCAGGTGGCTGAGCAATAATCTCGATTCCAGTTTCTAATAGATTATCTGGTTCGTTCAATACTAACTCTGCGTATCCACCACCAAACATTTTAGGGAAAACTTTCGCGAACTCTTTTTGAATTTGGTCAAATGTTTCCTTGAATTGCTTTTCAACAATGGAATCCATTTCATCCATTGTGTTGTAAAGAGTCGCTTTCGCTTCTATTAGGTCATTTTGCTGTTCCGTTAAGAAGCTATAACGCGTGTTTACGGTGTCATACTCTTCAATGGCATTTAAGTTAACAGGTCCTAACTCGCTAATTCCTTTTTTCAGTAAGCGAACTTGTTTCTGAGCTTCGGTGATTTCCATTTCTAAATCATCGAGTAACTTCGCCTCTTCATAACCAATTTTATACTCTTCGCTAAGATAGTTTAACAAGTAATCCATTTTCACATCATTGCGTGAAATACTAACCTCTAACTTAGACTTCTCCTCTGATAAATATTGTCCTCGACCAGATAACTTCGTTAACTTTTCTTTTAATTCTTTTGTGAGTTGCATTTCAGACTGATGTCTATCTTTATCACGCTCTTGGTTTTCTTCAATTTCACGTTGTTTTACAATATTCGCTGACAGTTGTACTTCTAAATCTTCTTTTGAAGTGGGTTGAACTTCTTCTCCAAAAGAGGCAATGTCTTTTTCAAGCTCAACTATTTGTTCTTTATTTTGAGCAATCTGACGTGCTAAGCTTTCACGATTTGATCGAATAGACGCCAACTCTTCACGTATGACATTCCGTTTTTCAACAGTAACTAGCATAATATGGCTTAATTTTTCTTTTTCTGCTTCTATATTTTCTTGCTCACTCGTTAAAAGTTTCATCTTGTCATTACATTCTTGAACTTTAATCGTCACTTCTTCTAGGTTAGTTTCTACTTGTTTCAATTCTTCTTTATATTCGCGAAGTAACTCGAAGCTTTCATTCGCTTCGAAAGTACTAACTTTATATTCACGTTCTAAGCGATGTACGACTTGCTTTGTATTTTCAAGCTCGGTTTTAAGCTTTTGTTCTTCTAGGCGCATGTTTTCGCCATCTTCACGAATTTTTTCAGCTTCCTTTTCGACTTCTGTTTGAGCTTGAACTGCATCCTCATGATTTTTCACTAGTTGTTCCAGCACTTTTTGATTCTCTGAAATGAATTTTGTGACCTGATCCAACTCGACTTTTTGAGAAAAAATAGGACTGGTATTATTTTGACGTCCGCCACCACCAGTCATTGAACCACCAGCGTTCATGACGTCACCCTCAAGCGTTACAACACGATTTCTAAATTGAATAGCACGCGCTATCTCGTTAGCAGATTCTAAATCTTCCGCTAATATCGTATGGCCTAGTAAGTTCTCAATAATATTTTGAACTTTTAAATCATAAGAAACTAAATCACTTGCAATTCCAATATAGCCAGGAATACTTTCAATTTTCATTTGGGTAGTCTCTGAAACATAACGAGGTTTAATCGTTGTTAACGGTAAAAAGGTTGCGCGTCCACTTCTGTTTTTCTTTAAGTAGTTAATCGCATCTCGTCCTGATTTTTCATTCTCAACAACAATAAACTGTCCACTGCTTCCCAAAACAGTATCAATCGCTTGGATGTAATCACTAGGTATACGAATTAATTCAGCTACTGTCCCAATAATGTCTGGAAATTGATGCTTACTTTTCATAATTGATCGAACACCTGCGTAATAACCTGCATAATTTTCTTGCATTTCAGTTAAGCTAGAGTACTTAGCTTTCGCTCTATCAAGTTCTTGCATCGTCTTGTTAACACTTGTAGCCTTTACAGTAATATCTTCTTTTCCTTTGATTAAACACTGTTCTAATTGCTTATAATCATTTATTAAGTTTAGTAATTTTTCATGTACTGATTTGTATGATGCTTCTTTTTCAGAAAGTAATACTTTATTCTCTTCTAACTCTGTTTCTAATTTAGATAAACTACTTTTAGTTTTCTCTTCTGCTTGAGTACTTCTTTGCAGTGTTTGTTCTAAATGATTCTTTTCATTTTTTAAGGATGTTTGCTGTTGCAGTAGTTCTATATAATGACTACGCAATTCTTCCATTTGAACTTCTTTGTCACCTTCTAAATAGTTTTGTTCAGATTCAATTCTGTTAATTTTAGCAACAACATCAGATAACAGATTTTCTTTTTCGTAAAAGTCGGTTTCAACGTTGTTTAACTGTTTTTCAAATTCCTGATTTCTTTCGACGATTTTTTGAATTGTTATTTGTTTCTCTTCAATAAAGATTTCACGATGTTTTTCCTTCTCATCATAAATATTTAATGCCGACTCGGTTCTTTCTCTCAAACGAACCACTTCTAACAATTCAAGGTTTAATCGGTCTCGTTGTTTGTCTAAATCCGTTAAATATTTTTGATGCTTCTCGATTTCATCTTCTAATGCATCCTGTTGAGCTCTATTACTCTTCAGTTCATTTATTATTTTCTCTTGTTTCTCTTTTTCATAGTTTATTTTGTCAATATAATCTGAAATTTGCCAGACCGTAACACCGATATCCAAGTCGGTTAGTTTTTCCTTTTGACTTAAATAAGAATGGGCAATATCTGATTGTTGTTTTAAAGGCTCGAGTTGAGCTTCTAATTCATAAATAATGTCCTGTACACGATCTAAGTTTTCTTGAGTTTGAGATAACTTTTTTTCGGCGTCTTGTTTTCGTACTTTATATTTAAAAACTCCCGCTGCTTCCTCGAAAATCCCTCGTCGTTCTTCAGGTTTTGAGTTAAAGATTGCTTCAACCTGCCCCTGTGAAATAATCGAGAAAGACTCTTTCCCTAATCCAGAATCCATAAATAAGTCGACTACATCTTTTAGTCGACATTCTTTCTTATTAATCATGTACGTGGAATCTCCTGAGCGTGAAATACGGCGTAAAACGCTAACCTCTTCATACTCAATATCCAAATACTCATCCGAATTATCTAGAAGAATTTCAACTTCTGCGATATTTAAAGGTTTTCTTTTATTTGTACCTGAAAATATAATATCGTTCATCCGGGTACCACGTAATGTTTTCGCAGATTGTTCCCCCATTACCCAACGTATAGCTTCAATGATATTTGATTTTCCACTACCGTTTGGTCCAACAATAGCGGTCACACCTTCGTTAAACTCCAAAGTCGTTTTCTCTGGAAAGGATTTAAAACCTTTGATGATAATCTTCTTTAACTGCATGTAACTACGACTCCTTTAATTAGGTAATCATCAGTCTTCACGACGTGATTGTCTAATTTTCCTCATCTTCACGTACTATAGCTTTAAAAGCAGACTTTGCGGCATTTTGTTCCGCACGTTTCTTGGAGGTACCTACTCCGATTCCCATCGAATCTCCTTCAATTTTTACCTCTACTTTAAACTCACGTGCATGATCTGGTCCACTGGTATCAACGACTTGATAGTCAATTTGAACCACTCCATCTTTTTGTATCCACTCTTGCAGGGCTGTCTTATAATCCATCCCATGAGAGAAATCACCAGCTGATATTTTCGGGAACAATACTTTACTTAAGACTTTTTCTGTTGTTTCTAATCCCTGATCTAAGTAAATAGCGCCTATAAATGCTTCAAACACATCACATAATAGTGAAATACGTTCTCTACCATTTGACTGTTCTTCTCCCCGACCTAATAAGATGTACTGTGGTAAACCACTCTCAACTGCTAATTGAGATAAGGTTTCCGCTCTTACGGCTGCAGCTCTCATCTTTGTTAATTGCCCTTCAGGCAAATCAGGATATTCTTTATAGAGATAATCCGATACTATTAACTCGATGACTGCATCACCAAGAAATTCTAAACGTTCTAAGTGTGCCATCTCAGTGTCACGATGATCATTCGCATAGGATGAATGAGTAAAAGCAACAGATAACAATTGTATATTGTTAAACTCTATTCCGAAATTATTAGAGATATGTTGTTCAAGTCCTTTTATCATAACATTCACCTTTTCCTTATATTAAATAATACTTTTATTATTATACTGTATGAAAGACCAAAATGAAACTCGAACAGTGATATAATCCGAATCTTAAAGTCAGTTCCGACGAATACAAAAAATCACTTTCGATACAAATCAGGTTTGCATAAAAGTGATTTTTATATTTATTTATATTACTATCTAAAAATCATCAAAATCGCTATCATCATCCACTTCTTCAAATTCGCGTTCTATATTATGATATGAAGTATTTGTACGGTTTTCAAAATCACGATGCCAATCGGACTTTGATCCATTTGTATTTTTCTTATGATTGGCCGACCTTTTATCATTTTTATTGGAAAGTTTTCTAAAGGCCCAAATAACTAGCCCTAATACTATAATCAACCAGAAGTATCGGAAAAAGAAATATAGACTTCCCCTAATAATTAAACTGAAAATGATTAAGCCAATCAAACAGCCGAACAATGAACAACCTGGCCCATATACTCGAAAATTCCCTCGATTATTAACGTACATCATTTCACGTCCTTAGAATATAAAATCGAAACAACTTGCTTCTTATGTTTCTATTTTAACATATAAGCTCTAAAATTATCAGAAAAACAGTATCCAAAAGTAAAAATCAATCTTAAGGCCTAGATAGTAAGTGGCTTTGATACTTACGGAAAATATACAGCAGTTCTTCTAAAATGAACTTCTCATAAACATCTAGCTCACTATATTCCTTTCATTATTTGTGATAAAGTCTTAGGGACTATGAGAATTGATGGTGAAATTATGATAACAATTGGTTTAACTGGATGGACTGACCATGAACTTTTGACGCTATCAAAACGTCGAAAACTAGAAGATTATGCGAGTCATTTTCCATTTGTAGAAATTGATACAAGCTTTTATGGTATTCCATCAGAAGAAAGCATCCAATCCTGGATTAAAAAAACGCCGAATACCTTCCAATTTATCCCTAAAGCATATAGTGGGATGACGCTGCATAGTGAATTTGAAAAGTATTATACTTCTGTTGAAGAAATGTTTGATACCTTTAAAATCCGATTTTATCCTATGTTGGCTGCAAAAAAAGTGAAAGCTTTTTTATTTCAATTTCCACCTTTTTTTCACTGTACACAGGAAAATATTGAATATCTTATTAAAATAGCAAAGCTAATGGGACCTTTACCAATTGCTGTAGAATTTCGTCATAAAAGTTGGTATAGCGAGGAGAATAGAGATAGTACACTGAAGTTATTGGAGAAGTTGTTTTATATTCATGTTGTTGTAGATCAACCACAGACCCCTTCAAATAGTGTACCAACTGTTCTAAACGCAACCAATAATAACCTAACGCTTTATCGTTTACATGGTAAAAATTATTCAGGCTGGTTGAATGCTTCGGAGGATCAAGCTTGGCGAGCGAACCGTACACTGTACGATTATACTGGTGAAGAATTAATAGATATTAAAAATAATACTCAGCTACTTGAAAAGCAGTCAACAGAAGTAGCCGTTATTTTTAATAACAACTCTGGAGGACATGCCGCAAAAAATGCGAAAGAATTACAAGAATTATTAAATATCAAGTTTGAGGGATTAAACCCCATGCAACTTGATTTATTTTAATGAATGAAAGTAGGAAATGTAATGAAATTAAACGTGTTATATGAAGATAACCACTTGTTAATCGTTGAAAAACCAGTCAATATGCCTGTTCAGGAAGATTCATCTAAAGACATGGATTTGTTAAATCTATCAAAACAATATCTAGTAGAAAAGTATAATAAGCCTGGTGAAGCGTTTTTAGGATTAGTTCATCGCTTAGACCGACCGGTAGGAGGTGTCATTCTATTTGGTAAAACGTCTAAAGGCGCATCAAGAATTTCAAATGAAATTCGTTTGAACCGCTTAGACCGAGTTTACTATACGGTAGTTCGTGGCATCCCTAAAAAAAATAAAGCGACACTAACCGATTTCTTATTAAAAGACAACCGTACAAATATGACGAGTGTTGTAAACAAATCAAATAAAGATGCTAAAAAAGCCATTCTAGACTATGAAGTTGTTCAGACCGATAGAAAAGAAAATCTAAGTCTCTTAAAAGTTAAATTACACACAGGACGTAGCCATCAAATACGAGTACAGCTATCCCACCTTGGGTATCCTATATATGGGGATCAACGTTATGGTAAAAATGTTAACAAGCCTGGACAACAAATTGCTTTATGGGCTTATGAATTATCGGTAAAACATCCCACAAAAGATGAGACGATTAACGTAACATGCGATACACCGAATGAATTTCCTTGGAATTTATTCATTTAAAAAAGAAAATCGGAAGAATCAGCTGAGCTGACTCTTCCAATTTGTGCTTTTAAATTACTTTTCCACCTAGCGTGTTTACAAAATGACCAAGCGCCCACTCATGTCCCGCTTGATTAAAACTTGCTACGCCATCTTCATGGACAACAATCTTAAACCCTTTGTTGTATGCATCAACTGCTGTATGCAAGACACATATATCCGTACAAACACCGACAATGTGCAATTCTTCAATATCACGTTCTCTTAATTTTAATTCTAAGTTTGTTCCAGTAAAAGCCGAATAGCGAGTCTTATCAAAGTATTCAACATGGTCCTTCATTTTTATTTCCTGATACAATGTTTCAAGTTCACCATACAACTTTCGCCCTTCTGTCCCAGCAATATTATGTGGTGGAAACAATTTATTTTCAGGATGCAACACGTCATCTTCATAGTGAACATCTATTAGCATTGCGATATAATCCTTATCATCATTGAATTTTCGCGTCAATTCAACTATGTAGTCATGGAGTGCTTGTCCGGGTTTGCCACAGGTTAATGCACCATCTTCAGCTACAAAATCGACAGTATAATCTATATTTAGTAAAGCTTTCTTCATTTAACGACCTCCTAGTTACTTGTAATCATAGCATATTTCCTATGAAATATAATCAGTTTAAACGGCTATTTGTATAATTTCAGTTCGCTCTTTCTAAAAAGAATATTATTCGGTACAATAGTACTTGTATTTTAAAAGGAGTGACGATTTTGAAACAAGAAGAATTTAAAGAAAATAAACAAAACCCTATTGCATGGGTTATTCAATTCGTAAAAGGAATGCTTATCGGATCGGGTGCTATCTTACCTGGAGTTAGTGGTGGTGCCTTAGCTGCTATTTTTGGATTATACGAGCCTATCATTACATTCTTGTCGGATATAAAAAAAGATTTCTTGAAGAATGTTTTGTATTTCTTACCGGTTGGATTTGGAGCAATATTTGGAATTTTTGTACTCGCAACTCCGATTGATTATGGCTTACAACATTATCCTGCTTATATTCTATGGGGATTCATAGGAGCTATCTTAGGTACATTCCCTTCTCTTTATAGAGAAGCTGGTAAAGAAGGTAGAGAGACAAAGCATTTGATTCTCTCTATTGTAACGGCAATTATTGTGTTTATCCTGTTGATTTGGGCAGACCGTAATTTAAATGTAGAAGTTCCACAGAATCTATTTTCTTGGTTATTTGCAGGTGGGATTTTTGCTAGTGGACTAATCGTTCCTGGATTAAGTCCTTCAAACTTTTTACTTTACTTTGGTCTTTACCAACCCTTAACAGAAGGAATTCGAATGTTGGACTTTACAATTATTATTCCAGTGGGTATTGGCGCAGTTATTGTAATATTGATTTTCTCCAAATTAATGCGAATAGTGTTGGATCGTGCTTACGCAACTGTTTTTCACTTTATTTTAGGTGTAGTCATTGCTTCAACAGCAATCATTGCCCCACCAATCAGTGATTATGATGGGTTCACTATTATAAATTATGTAATTGTAGCGGTTGTATTTGTAATTGGTCTAATATTAGGCTTATGGATGGGGAATTTAGAAGAGAAATATAAAGATTAATTATTAAAGAAGAGACAAATTGTCTCTTCTTTTTTGTCTAAAATAGATTGAATGAAGACAAGTTATACTTTCATTTCAGCTTCTTGTGCTATACTTTTAGTGATAAATATTGAAATGAGGGATTTTATGAATACATTATATGAAATAGAAGTAAAAGATCACCAGGGTGAAATTGTGAGCTTATCCAAATATAAAAATTCTGTTTTGTTAATCGTAAATACGGCAGTTAAATGTGGATTGGCACCACAGTATGAAGGTTTGCAAGCGTTATATGAGTCATATAAAGATGAAGGATTGGTTGTTTTAGATTTTCCTAGTAATCAATTCTTACAATCACCAGAAACAAACGACGACACCAATACAATCTGTCAGACAAATTATGGTACGACTTTTCCACGCTTTGATAAAGTGAATGTTAATGGGGATAACGCATCACCACTATTCAAATTTTTACGCCAAGAACAAGGTGGTATATTAGGTAGTGCCATAAAGTGGAACTTCACGAAATTCTTAGTGGATCGTCAAGGACAAGTGGTTAAACGATACGCACCCACTGTACAACCGAAAGATATTGAAGCAGACATTAAAACTTTACTCTAAAATAAAATCCGTATCTATTTCGTTATGAAATAGATACGGATTTCGTCTGTAATTTTAGTTTTCTTGGTATAAGTCTCGAGTATACACTTTATCAAATACGTCTTCTAAATCTTCGTTACGACGATTCGCAATAATTACATCACTGATCTTTTTAAATTCCTCTAAATCATTGATGACTTTTGAGTTATAGAAGTTATCTTCTTCAAGTACCGGTTCATATACAACCACTTCAATACCTTTAGCTTTGATTCGTTTCATAATTCCTTGAATAGAAGACTGACGGAAGTTATCCGAACCCTCTTTCATAACTAAACGATATATTCCAACTGTTTTAGGGTTCTTT
>DAIOTD010000008.1:25918-27232 GCA_036752205.1 Atopostipes sp. | reverse complement strand
TATATTCTGGTGTACGAGCAAATTTAACTAAACGTAATTTCATAACAAAGTGGTCAACTAATTCTTGAACTTCTTGTTCAGAAATTGAACCATTTTGTAAGTCTCGTTGTACATAAATATCTAGGAATGTAGAAACTCGTCCAAGGGACATTGCTGCACCATTCTGTTGTTTAACAGCTGCTAAGTATCCAAGATATAGCCATTGGAATGCTTCTTGTGCTGTTTCAGCCGGACGTGAAATATCAAATCCGTAAATATTACCTAATTCTTTTAAGTCATGCAATGCACGGATTTGCTCTGATAATTCTTCACGTTGACGGATAACAGTCTCTGACATGATTCCGCCACCATAAATTTCTAAATCGGCCAACTTTTCTTCAATTAAGAAATCGACACCATATAATGCTACTCGACGATAGTCACCGATAATACGGCCACGTCCATAAGCATCGGGTAACCCTGTAATAACACCCGAACGACGTGCTGCACGCATTTCAGAAGTATAGGCATCGAATACTCCTTGGTTATGTGTTTTACGATATTTATTAAAGATTTCTGACATTTTTGGATCAATTTTAAAGCCATAAGATTCTGCAGACGATTCTGACATTCTGATTCCACCATATGGTTGGAATGAACGTTTGAAAGGTTTATCTGTTTGGAATCCAACGACTGTCTCTTTATCTTTATCTAAGTAACCTGGGCCATGAGAGATAATGGACGATACAACTTCTGTATCCATATCTAGAACGCCACCAGCTTCAATTTCTTGACGATCTAAGTCCATAACTTGATCCCAAAGTTCTGAAGTGTTTTCTGTCGGTCCCTCTAAGAAACTATCATCACCATCATATGGTGAGTAGTTTGCTTGAATAAAGTCACGAACATTTACGTGGCGCTTCCACTTTACCCCCGTGAAATTTGACCATGCTTTATCATAAGAGCCTGTTGTTTTTGATTTTTGCATAAATTACAACTCCTTATCTATAATAGAAGACATCTAACTAACAAGGTAATTTTATCACATAGAGTGATAACTAACAACCTCATATTACGGATTTCGTCATTAATATTCTATCAAAAAACCTTTAAATCAATGGTGTAATCGTTACAAATGAGAATGATTATCAATTGATATCAAATTCACAATATTTGTGAGCACATGGAAAAAGTCTATTTGTTTTTCCGGATTAATTAGTTGTCCTTCAAAACCTTTTACCTGCAACCAAAGCAGAATTAAAAAAATCTAAACACATCAGACCACTTTAAATAATTAAGCTGAATAAAAATTTAATTCTACAATTAATCATATGA
>DAIOTD010000008.1:23558-25818 GCA_036752205.1 Atopostipes sp. | reverse complement strand
ATCATCGCGTGTTCGTTTGGCGCTTCGTTATTGATTAACAATCCATTCACAACGTAGTCTCCGTCTTTAAGATTAATAGATTTAACACCTTTGGCAGTAGGACCATAAGTTGAGACTTCATCTAGTGCATAACGTAAACCATAGCCTCGATGACTAACTAAGAATACATCATAATTCTCATCGTCCTTAACTAAATGTACATTCAGTAACTCATCATCACTTCCTGATAATGCAATCGCTGTTGAGCTAGACGAGCGGTAATTCCTTTTTTGGACAAAATCAGAAACAACCGTCTGCTTGATATAACCATTTCGGGTCATAAATACAAATTTTTCATTATCTGGAAGTTTTCGATAATTAAATACTGAGA
The DNA here is from genome assembly GCA_036752205.1 of Atopostipes sp. Lineage (GTDB taxonomy): Bacteria > Bacillota > Bacilli > Lactobacillales > Carnobacteriaceae_A > Atopostipes. Next base: position 25,448 of record DAIOTD010000008.1, on the reverse strand, counting down.
TAATTTGTTCATCCGCTTCAAAGTTTAATGTCTGGGATAAGTGTTGACCAGCATCTTTCCATCGAATATCTGGAAGTTCATGGACAGGTCGATTAATCACTTTTCCTTTATTTGTAAATAAGACAATCTGATCGAGAGTTGAGAGCTTTTCAGCATACATCACATTATCACCTTGACGGATACCGATATCCTCTGGTTCAGATGAAGCATACGAACGCACACTTGTACGTTTTAAGTATCCTTCTCTTGTCACTGTGACGATTGTATCCTCTTCACTAATCAAGAGTTCTTTTTCAACTTTTAATTCTTCTATTTCATCTTCGATGCTTGTTAAACGAGGGGTTGCATAGTTTTTCTTAATCTCTTTCAACTCTGACTTAATCACTTTAAATAATCTAGTCTCAGAAGATAGAATCTCTTTGTAGTCTTTAATTCTCTCAGCTAATTCACTAGCCTCTTTTTCAAGCTGAGTGATATCTGTGTTCGTTAAACGATAAAGTTGTAAGCTCACAATCGCTTCAGCTTGTTTTTCTGTAAAGTCAAAATCATTAATTAGGTTTACTTTTGCATGTGATTTATTTTTACTGCCTCGAATAACACGGATAACCTCATCAAGAATTGATATAGCTTTTATTAGGCCTATAACAATATGCTCACGTGCTTGGTCTTTCTTCAACAAATTATCTGTTCGGCGAAGAATGACTTCTTTTCTAAACGATAAATAGCTTGTTAGAATTTCTTTAAGACCTAATTGTTTTGGTTGTTTATCATCAATTAAGACAACGTTATAGTTATATGAAACTTGTAGGTCAGTGTTTTTCAAGAAATAAGTTAATACGCCTTCTGCATTCACATTTTTACGTAATTCAATAACCATACGTAAACCATTACGGTCTGATTCATCTCGAACATCCGCTATTCCATCAATCTTCTTATTGATACGAATATCATGCATTTTACGATATAATACCGATTTATTCACTTCATATGGAATTTCAGTGATGACGATCTGTTCACGGCCTCCGCGAAGCGTCTCAATTTCCGTTTCCGCACGAACAATAATTCGTCCTTTACCACTCTTAAACGCTTTTTGTAAACCTTTGGCGCCTTGGACGATTCCCCCAGTTGGGAAATCTGGTCCTTTTACAAATTTCATCAAATCTTTGTAAGTTGCATTTGGTTTATCAATTAAATGAATCGTCGCATCAATCACTTCACCTAAGTTATGGGGTGGAATATCGGTAGCATAACCAGCAGAAATTCCTGTCGCTCCATTTACTAGTAGGTTTGGATAGCGCGCAGGCAAAACAGTGGGCTCTTCATCCGTATCATCAAAGTTTAAAATATAGTCTACTGTATCGTAAGGTAAATCTTTTACGAGTTCATCTGCTATTTTAGATAAGCGAGCTTCTGTATAACGCATAGCAGCAGCTGGATCCCCATCCATACTACCATTGTTACCTTGCATATCCACTAAAGGCATACGCATTTTCCAGTCCTGACTTAATCGCACCATCGCATCGTATACTGATGTATCCCCATGCGGGTGATAGTTACCAATAACGTTACCGACTGTCTTAGCGGCTTTACGATAGGCTTTATCAAATGTATTATTATCTTGTGACATCGCAAAAATAATACGACGTTGTACGGGTTTTAGACCGTCACGAATATCGGGAATCGCACGTTCTTGAATGATATATTTCGAATATCGTCCAAAACGGTCTCCCATAACATTTTCTAATGTTATTTTTTGAACTCCTGATATGTCAGTCATTAAACATCTAACCTTTCTTGACGAAAGTCTTCGTCGTTCTCTTCAAGAACTTCTTCGGAATCTAAAATACTTCCGCCTTCTTCCATTGTAAACTCTACATTATTTTCAATCCA
>DAIOTD010000008.1:17844-23458 GCA_036752205.1 Atopostipes sp. | reverse complement strand
ATTGTTTGAGCCATCTCACCGTTCTCGGCTAAGTAGAATCCTAAATGCTCTGAAATAACAGATTCGACTGCTGGACGTGCTTCAGCTGTCCCTAATTTATTCTTCGTTTGCCCTTCAAACTGTAAGATATGTTCTGGAATGCGGACAGATAAAATTACCGCTATCCCTTCACGAATATCTGAACCTTCAAGATTTTTTTCCTTGTCTTTTAATAACCCAGCATTACGGGCGTATTCATTAAATGTTTTTGTGAGAGCAGTTTTAGCGCCTGTCTCATGTGTTCCTGCATCTCTTGTACGAACGTTGTTAACGAAACTTAAGAAGTTTTCGGTATAACCATCATTATATTGAAAAGCAAATTCGACTTCGATTCCGTTACTTTTACCTTCAAAATAACCAATCGATGTTAACGTATCCTTATCTTCATTTAGATATTCAACAAATGATTTTATTCCTTCCTCATAGTAAAATGTCTCATCACTATCTTCTTTTCTCTGATCCACTAATCGAATATTTAACTTTTTAAGTAAGAAAGCTGATTCGCGTAGACGTTCTGCTAGTGTTTCAAATGATATTTCAGTTGACGAAAAAATTTCTGCATCAGGTTTAAAGTGAATATTCGTACCTGTTGCTTTTCCTTTAATTTTTTTCTTTAAGACATTGCCATCAACTTTTCCACCATTTTTAAATTTTTGTGTGTATTCATAACCATCTCGCTGGACGGATACGGTTAACCACTCAGATAAAGCATTAACGACTGCTGCACCAACACCATGCAGACCTCCTGATGTTTTATAGCCACCCTCTTCACTAAACTTTCCACCTGCGTGAAGAATTGTAAAGATAACTTGTAAAGTAGGTATACCTGTCTCATGCATTCCTGTGGGCATTCCACGCCCGTTATCTTCAACTGAAATACTATTATCTTTATGAATTGTTACTGTTATTTTGTCACCAAACCCAGCTAATACCTCATCAACTGAGTTGTCTACTATTTCATAGATTAGATGGTGTAACCCTCTCGAATCCGTTGACCCAATATACATTCCAGGTCTTTTACGGACCGCATCTAAACCTTCTAATATTTGAATAGAAGAATCTGAATAATTCTGCTGTGCCATTATTTCGCACCCCTTCAACTTACTTTCAGTGTATTTCATCTTATTTAAATATGAAACAAGTGTTCTTAATTTACAGAACATACTTTACAAGTATATCATAAATAAGTCAAATACGCCTATAGATATTGGTAATACAAGCTTTATAGATTTATTTCTGTCGGAAATCCGTATGATTAAAGGATTATTATATTGTTTCATCGATTAAAAAAACCGATTTAGTAATTATAAGTTTAAATATTACAAATACATGTTAAAATAGACAAGAGCTAATATTTGTCTAGAATAATTGCTTTCTAGATTTAGGAGAGATTTTATGGAAGTTATATTGTTATGTATCATTGCTTACTTATTAGGTTCGATTCCTTCTGGAGTATGGATTGGTCAAAAATTTTACAATAAAGATATCCGTCATTATGGAAGTGGAAATACTGGAGCAACAAATACCTTCCGAATCTTAGGTGTTAAAGCAGGAACACTTGCTGCTATAGGTGATGTTTTAAAAGGTACGATTGCAACATTCATTCCGATTTATTTAAAAACTGACATTCATCCTATTTTAATTGGTCTATTTGCTATATTAGGACATGTCTACCCTATCTTTTTAAAATTTAAAGGGGGGAAAGCTGTCGCAACAACCGCTGGAGTCGCACTCGCTATTCACCCATTTTTCTTGTTCGTATTCGTTGGTGTCTTTTTAGTTATTCTTTTCGTTACCAGTACAGTTAGTATCGCTAGTATGTTAGGTGTGTTTTTAGCAGCTATCGGTTCCTTATTCTTGGGTGACCCAATATTTTCTGGTGTCATTTGGTTCTTAGCCATTTTAATTATTTATCTACACCGTTCAAATATCCAACGTCTAATGAAGCATGAAGAAAGCAAAGTTCCATTTGGAATGAGATCGTCAAAGAAAAATAAATAAAGATTTAAAAACCGCTAGCTCATGGCTAACGGTTTTTTGTTTCGAAAAATTAAAGAATGTAGCGGGATAGATCGCTATCTTCTGCGATATCTCCTATGCGTTCTTCTACATATTGTTTCGTTATTTGAACTTCACCTATTTGCATATCAGATGCTTCAAATAATAATTCCTCTAGTAATTTCTCTAAGATTGTGTGTAGTCTTCTGGCTCCGATATTATCGGTTTCGTCGTTCACTGTTTGGGCAACATCCGCGATTTCTTCAATGGCATCCATCGTAAAGTTCACATGGATATTCTCCGTTTCAAGTAATGCTTTATACTGCTTAATAAGTGAATTTTTCGGTTCAGTCAAAATACGGACGAAATCTTCAGCTGTTAAGTCGTCTAACTCGACCCGTATCGGGAAACGACCCTGGAGCTCTGGAATTAAATCACTTGGAGCGGATGTATGAAAAGCACCTGAACCAATAAACAGGACATAATCTGTTTTGACATTCCCGTACTTCGTTCGTACAGTTGAGCCTTCTACGATAGGTAGAATATCTCTTTGAACACCTTCACGTGAGACTTGTTGTTGACCACCATCACTGCTAGATGTTATTTTATCAATTTCATCAAGGAAAATAATCCCATCATTCTCTGCCAATTTAATGGCTTCTGATTGAATATCTTCTGTATCAATTAACTTGTCAGCTTCTTCATCTGTTAAGAGTTCAACTGCTTCTTTTACAGTAACTTTTCGTTTAATCTTACGAGCGGGTTTCATAGCACTCAAAGCATCTGAGAAATCAATTCCCATTTGTTCGAACTGTTCACTCATAGGACCAGCTGTTTTCAGTTGTTTCTCATTCATTTGAATTTCAACTTCGCGACTATCCAATAAACCTCTTTGAATCTGGTCTTCTAGTTCGGCACGTTTTGATGAAATTTCTTCTGTAACTTCTTCTTCCGGCTCACTCTCAGGTATGTTCATCGCATCTGGATCCATCCCCATACTAGCGAACATTTGACTGAATGGATTCTGAGTCGATGAGGCCTTTTCTTTTTTTATTCCAGGTGCTAGAGCCTTAGCCACACGTTTAATCGCTAATTTTTCAGCACGTGAGTGAACTTCACTTCTCTTTTTACGTTTTACTAAGTGTAGCGCTTCTTCAACCAAATCACGTACCATTGACTCGACATCTCGCCCAACATAACCGACTTCTGTAAACTTCGTCGCTTCTACTTTAATAAAAGGTGCGTATAAAATGTCTGCAAGACGTCGAGCAATCTCCGTTTTACCGACACCCGTAGGACCTATCATTAATATATTTTTAGGTGTAATATCTTTTTGCATTTCTTGATCCACATTTTGTCGTCTATATCTATTTCTTAAAGCTATAGCTACTGATTTTTTTGCATCGGATTGTCCGATAATATATTGATCTAAGCGTTCGACAATTTCTCTTGGTGTTAAATTAACTGAATTTTCCAAAATTAAGACCCTCCAAAACTACAGTTTGTTTGTAGTAATACTATCATTTGTGTAAACATCAATTTCTGATGCAATTTTCAAGCCATTAAAGGCAATTTCTTCTGCCGTTAAATCTTTCCCATGTCGTTTAAGAGCACGAGCAGCTGATAGAGCGTAGTTGCCTCCAGAACCGATACTCAAGATGTCATCATCTGGTTCAATAACCTCACCTGTACCTGAAATAAGGAGCATTTTATCTTTATTTGCAGCAATTAGTAATGCTTCTAATTCACGCATCATTTTATCGCTACGCCATTCTTGAGCTAATTTCACTGCTGCCTTTTCTAAGTTTCCTCGATACTCATTTAAATAACCTTCAAATTTTTCTACTAATGTAAAAGCATCCGCTACACTTCCTGCAAAACCAACTAAGACTTCGTCATTATATATTTTGCGTATCTTACGAGCGGTACCTTTCATAATAACCGACTCACCCATCGTTACTTGACCGTCACCTGCCATTGCAGTTTGACCGTCGTGTTGAACAGCGAGAATCGTAGTTGCATGAAATTTTACCATTTAATCTCCTCCAAATAACTGGTTTCTCCTCTTGGTCTATGCTCGAGGATGAAACTTCTGATAATCTTTTAGTAAATGATCTTTTGTAACGTGCGTATAAATTTGAGTGGATGATAGGCTTTTGTGACCTAGTAACTCTTGAACAGTTCGCATATCAGCACCATTGTCTAGTAAGTGTGTCGCAAAAGAATGCCTTAATTTATGCGGATGAATATTAGATGTTAAACTTGTTTTCTTAACTAATTGATTCAACGCATATTGTATCCCGGATACGGAAATATGATCCCCATATTGACTGATTAATAGATACTCATGCTCTTTTTGATATTGATTCATTAGTGGCGTACGACAATACTCCATATAATCTTCCAAGGCGTATTTTGCATATTCCCCAAAGGGAACATAACGTTCTCTGTTTCCTTTACCAAGTACTAACATAACCCCTAAGTCTAAATCAATATCTTCTAATCGGATAGATTGACACTCGCTAACTCGAATACCAGTGCCGTATAAAATCTCAAGAATTGCTTTATCACGGTAATCTAGAAGTTCATCACCTGAAGCAGCTTCAAATAAGAGTTCGATTTCTTCACTATAGAAAAAATTTGGTAATCTTAAGCCAGATTTTTTCAAGTGTAAGTAAGAAAAAGGATTCTCACTGATAAATTCATGATTCATTAAATACTGATAAAAAGCGCGTAAACTTGAAATCTTACGTGATATCGAAGTACGGGTATATTGTTCATCTGTTAAATGAGACAAATAAACACGAGCATCAAGTAACTCAATTTTCAATAAGTCATTGTCACCTGTCTCTGATAAAAAGCTTGTAAAATGAGCAATATCATCTGTATATGCTTTGATTGTCAGGTCAGAATAGTTCCGTTCGTGAGTCAGATAATTTATAAATTCTTGTGTTAAATCTCGTGAAATACTCATTTTATCCCCCTATCGATTATCTATCTGTTTAATACTAACATAATTCTATATAAATCTTATGAAATCTGTTTGAATTTTTTTAGCCTTAAATCATTCACCATTCTAACATCAAAAAAGCCGATAACAAGTTATCAGCTTTTTTTGCAGTTATTATTGTTCGTCTTCTGTATAATCACAATTTGAACATTTAACTTGTACTTTAGAACGTGTTCGTTTTTCAATTAGGTAGTGATCACATTTAGGACAATCCCTGCCAATTGGCTTGTCCCATGATGTAAATTCACATTCAGGATAGAGGTCACACCCATAGAAAATACGGTTTTTCTTCGTTTTACGCTCGACAACTTCACCTTTTTTACATGTCGGGCACGTAACACCTATTTTCTTAAGAATTGCCTTTGTATTACGACAGTCAGGGAAATTAGAACAAGCATAGAACTTACCATATCGACCAATTTTGATAACCATTGGATTACCACATTTCTCACAGTCAAATCCAGCAGGTTCATCTTTAATTTCAACTTCTTCCATTTCTGCTTCAGCAATTTCAACCTTTTCGTTGAAAGGCTTGAAAAAGTCATCGATTACTTTGACCCAATCTTG
>DAIOTD010000008.1:0-17744 GCA_036752205.1 Atopostipes sp. | reverse complement strand
GTACGCATATAAGTAATTAGACCCGTTACTTGATTTCGCTGAATCTTTACTCCTTCATATAGCTGCTGTGCAACACTCATCGTCTTACTAGTACGGAAGTTTAAACGGTTCGCACCTTCTTGCTGCAAAGTACTCGTTGTGAATGGCTTTTTTGCATTACGATTACGTTTGCTACGTGTAACATCCGCAACATTCCATGGTTCATCTTTAGTAATCTTGTTCAATACATCTGATACAGACTCTTGATTCGGTAATTCTTGTTTCTTCGCATCAAATCCATGGAAAGAAGCTTCAAATTTTTTCTTGTCTTTTTCAAAATCTCCAAGAATAGACCAGTATTCTTCAGGTGTAAAGTTTCTGATTTCATTTTCGCGATCAATGATTAACTTTAATGTAACAGATTGTACTCGTCCTGCACTTAAACCACTTTTTACTTTTGCCCATAGTACTGGACTAATCTTGTACCCTACAATACGGTCTAAGATGCGTCGAGCTTGTTGTGCATCAATTAAATCATAGTTTACTTTTCGCGGGTGTTTAAAAGCATCCTTAACCGCTTCTTTTGTAATTTCATTAAAAACAACACGGTTCTCTTCGTCTTCGTCTAACTTTAGTGCATGACCTACGTGCCATGCGATAGCCTCTCCTTCTCTATCCGGGTCAGCTGCGAGGTATACTTTTTCTGCTTTTTTTGCAAATTTACGAAGGTCGGCTAATACTGGACCTTTACCTCTGATTGTAATGTAATCTGGTTCGTAATTATTTTCAAAATCTATACCCATTCGACTTTTAGGTAAATCTCTAACGTGACCTAAACTTGCGACCACTTTATAATTTTTACCTAAATACTTTTCAATGGTCTTACCTTTAGCTGGCGACTCTACTATTACTAAATATTTATATGCCAAGCTAAAACTCCTTTCCATTCGTACAGTTAGTTGGTTCTTATTTGTTTATTCATTCTAATTGGATAATTCTCTTATAACATTTATATACAATATTGTTGTTTTGTAAATCGGTAATTATCATAGGACAATTAGAACACCCTTGTCAACTCGTTTGTAGATTTTTTTTTGGATATCTTCTATATAAATACCCATTCATTCAAAATATCTTCACTTGATTGGACTAAAATTGCGCCTAATTGTATTAATTTATGATTACCTTCTCGATGGCTCTCAAATATCGAACCTGGTATGACAAATACATCTCTATCTTCTTCGATTGCGTTGTAAGCTGTGATTAAACTCCCACTACTTTTTTTAGATTCGATAACAAGTACGCCTCGAGATAGTCCGGCTATTAGTCGATTTCTTTCAGGGAACCGATATTTCAAGGGTTTTGCTCCAACTGGATATTCTGAAATCACAAGATGACTATTACTCATTAGTTCTTGTAACTGTTTATTTTTAGATGGATAGTATACGTCTAAACCCGTTCCTATAACGCCAATTGTACGCCCAAGCTGTCTAATAGTGGTCACATGAGCTTCCGTATCAATACCCTTAGCCAAGCCACTAACAATCGCAATTTCATGATTTGACTGTAGGATTAAATCTGTCAAAATCTTATTAACAACCTGCGTTCCGTATTCTGTGTAATCTCTTGAACCTACTACCGCAAGAAGTGTCTGTCGTTCTAATAAATGGATATCGCCCTGGTAGAATAACACCACAGGTGGGATGAATATATGTTTCAATTGTTCAGGATAATCGTCAGACAATATGGTTGTCCAATTTATTTTTTTATCTTTATAGTGGACCATCGTTTCCTTGATATCTAAGGTTTTCAAATACAACATAAAAGAAGCCTTCTTCTTAGGAGAAAGCTTCTTTATTTCTTTATTAACAATATAAGGTTGATCTTTTAAGATACCTGGAAATAATTCTTCCATTTGTTCGACATAGAGTAAAAACTTTTCAGTCGCGTTCGCTGTTGGATAATGTCCGATTGCAAACAGCATCTCATCTATACTAAATTTATTCATTTTCTTCACTCACCTTTTCTGCTATATAAAAGTTCCCTTATATATATAATTTGCAAAAAAAATGAAAATTCGCGAAAATAATTAAATTTATAGGATATATTTTGGCACAGGAGAAAATGATCGCCTGTGAATTGGCGTAGCACCAAGGTTTTCTAAGCCAACAAGATGTTCTTTGGTTCCATACCCTGCATTACTCGCAAATCCATACCCTGGGTATGTTTCATCATACTCAGTCATCATCTGATCACGTGTTACTTTCGCAATAATACTAGCCGCTGCGATACTATTGCTTCGCAAATCTCCTTTTATAATGACTTCTTGTGGAATTGGATTATTTAACTTAACAGCATCCACTAATAACAAATCTGGAGGAGTGGTTAGTGACTCTGTGGCTAAATTCATCGCCTTTTTAGTTGCTTGTAAAATATTTAATCGATCGATTTCTTCAGCAGAAACAATACCAATACCTACTGCAATAGCTTTTTCATTAATTTCATCAAATAGTTGGTTTTTCTTCGTTAATGACAATTTCTTAGAATCATCCAACCCATAGATAGGCATTTCCGGATCTAAAATAACAGCAGCTGCTACAACAGGTCCCGCTAGTGGACCACGCCCCACTTCATCAATACCAGCAATACTTTGAAAACCAGCTTTAATAGCCTTTCTCTCAAATTCATTTTTCTCATGATACTGATTTATTTCTAATTGAAAAAGATTTTGTTTTCTTTGCCACTGTTTTAAAGCCGATTGAGCTCCTTTACGTTCATCAAGCTTTAACTCGGCTAGAAATGAGTCATCTTCATGATCAATTAATAATAGTTTTTCTTTTATTTCTTTAATCGTTAATTTTTTCATCAGTTTCCAAGTCCTTTGGCGTTTCAAATGTCATGCGGCCTAATTTACCTGCTCTTAATTCATTTAACAGCATTTTGGCTCCTTGTTCGTAATCATCAAAGAAACCACGCTTTTTAGTGATTAATAATAATAAATCAGGTGCACTTAAAGATTGTTCTTCCTCATTGCTAAAGTTGTAACGTTTCGCTAATACACCAGGATAGTTTTCACGAATAAACTCAATCCCATATATTGAAATATCATCAACATAATAAATCGTTTCCTTAATAGCCCCTGTTAAAGCAAGCTTCTGACCCACTTCTTGATCTTCGAATTTCGGCCATAGAATTCCTGGCATATCGAGCAACTCGACTTGGTCCTTATATTTTATCCATTGTTGAGCTTTTGTAACACCAGGTCTGTCACCAGTTTGAGTAACATTTTTTCCTGCAAAGCGGTTAATTAATGTTGACTTACCTACGTTAGGAATCCCCACCGTTACGGCTCGAATGGCACGCTCTTTCATACCTTTATCTTCACGTCTAGCAAAGTTTTTAGATAGCACATTCTTAGCAGCATCAACAATTTTATTGATGCCTTGAGCTGATTTTCCATTAAACGTGATTGCTTCAATTCCTTGATTCTTGTAATAATTCAACCACTGATTGGTCATATCAGGATTCGCTAAATCGGGTTTCATCAAAATTAATACGTACGGCTTCTCTTGAATAATTTCTTGCACCGATGGATTTCTAGAAGCATCCGGTATTCGGGCATCAACTAATTCAAACACCACATCTACTAAGGGTAATCTTTCTTTTAATTCTCTTTTTGCTTTTGCCATATGACCTGGGTACCATTGAATATTAGCCATTTAAACACACCTTCCTAATCATGAAATGACCGTGTTAGCTTGACTTCAGCCAACACGGTTATCATCTATCTTATTAAGTTATTCCACAAAGCCAAAAGCTTCAAACGGCCAATAGCGGAAACTTACCTTACCTAGTATACTTTCTTCATCAATAAAGCCAAATGCGCGACTATCTCGCGAATTTAATCGATTGTCGCCTAATACAAAATACTGTCCCTCGGGAACTGTATCTACTCCGAAAAGAGTTAATAGAGTAAAATCACCTGACGTATAAATCGTTGCATCTTTTTGAAGTGAATCTTCTAAAAATATTTGTTCGGTCGGTTCACCATTTAAAAACAATACATCATCTCGATATTCTATCGAATCTCCAGGTACACCTATAACTCTTTTAACATATTGTGTATCATCTTGATCTGGCGGAGGAAATACTACAATATCAAAACGTTCGATACTCGAAAACTTATTTAATATTAAATAATCACCATTTGTTAGCGTAGGTTCCATAGAGTCACCATCAACCATGACTGGTGAAAAAAAGAATTGATTAACAATAAAAAATATAATTAAAGTACTAATAATATATTTTATTGTTGACATTAGTTCATCAAAAAATGATTTTTGATTATTCTTGTTTTTAGAATTGTTTCTTTCACTACGTGGAGGTAAACTAGCTTCATACTCATCCATCATACCGGCTCCCATCATTAAGCATATAAAACTACTATTATATAATACCACAATTTTGACATAATTTCATTCTTCAACTATAGAAAACAAAAAGAGATCACATTGCTGTGACCTCCTCTAGCTTTTCTATTTTAAAGCTTCAATTGCTGCTTCTAACTGCGTATCATTATTTTCTATTTTTTCTCTTAAGTCTTCCGTCAAGCTTCTAGCGGTGTCCCCTGTAACAATACCATCAACGTTCAAGTCGTTATTTGCTTGATAGTCGTTAATAGCTTCTACAACAGAATCATCAAACGCTTCATTATTAGACACATTATAATCAAGGGCAGTTAAAACGCTCTTTAAATTTTTAACTTCAGTAGAATTATCGCCCTCTTTATAAGTAGCTGTTGGGTTGACAATGAATAACTGAGCATATTCCGGCAATTTAACGGGTACATCTGGCTCAATTCCAGTTTCATTAATCCAATCGCCCAATGCCGTCAACCATTTACCGCTCGTAAATTTCAGCTCATCCGTCGCTCCTAGCCCAACGATACTTTGAACTGTCCCTTTACCGAAAGTGGTCTGACCATAGATAGGAATTCCAACTGATTGCATCGCTCCTGCTAAAATTTCTGACGCACTTGCACTTCCTTCATTTACTAAGAGAATAGCTTCACCTTCATATTTGAAGTCACCATATTCTTCGGACGCAACGTATACAGTTGGTTCTAGATCTGTACGATATTCCGTCATCATTAATGGTTCGCCATTTGGAACAAAAATATTCGAAATTTCGATTGCGGACGTTAATAGTCCTCCTGGATTTCCACGAACATCGAATACTATTTTTTCAACGCCTTCGTCCTGTAAAGCTTTAATAGCATCAACTGTTTCGGTATAAGTCGGAGCATTAAAATTGACGATGTTCACATAGCCTATACTTGAGTCCGATTCATCTATTTCATAAAAGACTGTTTCAAGTGGAATTTCGGCACGTGTTAACGTCATTGAAAACTGCTCTTCTCCACGGATGAGGGTCAATTCAACATCTGATCCCTCTGGTCCACGAATTAAAGAAACAGCTTCGTTAATCGTTAAGTCAGCTACAGATTCACCATCTACTTCGACTATCAAGTCATTTGTTTGTAAGCCAGCTTCAGCAGCTGGTGAATTAGCAATCGGAGAGACAATTCTTACATACTCTCCATCCTTCATCACTTCAGCTCCAATTCCTTGGAACGATCCTGAAATATCCTCTTCAAAGCTCGTCGATTCAGCTGTGTCTAAATACTCCGTATACGGATCTCCTACCGCAGCAGCCATCCCTTCTAAAGCACCTTCAATTAGGATATCTGAGTCAACTTCTTCAAAATAAGTTGTTTTTAAAATCGTATATAATTTATTAATGACTTGCAATTCATCATAAATACCCACTAACTCACTCGGCGTTTCCAGTTCTGTTGTTTCACTGACTATACCTTGATTGCTGTCGTCCTCAGGTGAGTCCGTCAACATACGACTAATCGAAATGGTTCCCACCACACTAATTACAAGGGTAATAAGGATGGAAAGAACATACTGCCGTTTCGTAATATTATTGTCATTTTTATTTTTATCTGTCATACGCCGATACTCCTTCTATAAACGAGTGTTAATTGTGCTCTACAGCCGTTTCAAGTGCAATAATCATCATGTCATCAAATGTTTTCTCGCGCTCTTCAGCAGTCGTTTCTTCACCTGTTAAAATGTGGTCGCTGATTGTTAGAATTGCCAAAGCTTTTTTACCATGTTTTGCTGCGATAGTGTATAAAGCAGATGCTTCCATTTCAATAGCTAATACACCATGGTCAGCTAATTTTTGTTTATCTAACTCGTCATTATAAAAACGATCCGATGTAAATACGTTACCTACTCGAATTTCGTAATCTGCTTCAACACCTTTTTCATAAGCTGTTTTTAATAAGCCAAAGTCTGAAATGGGTGCAAAATCAACTTGATTGTTGAAAGCTTGACGATTGATTCCTGAGTCAGTCGTTGCTCCTTGAGCTAAAACAACGTCACGTACTTTAACGTCTTTCTGTATCGCTCCTGCTGAACCGACACGCATTAAAATCTCACAGTCATATTCGCGAATTAATTCTTCAACATAAATACTAATTGATGGAACTCCCATACCCGTTCCTTGTACTGAGATTGGAACACCTTTATATGTACCTGTATAGCCAAAAGCATTACGCACGGTATTATACTGCTTAACATCCTCTAAGAAAGTTTCCGCAATATATTTTGCACGTAATGGATCTCCTGGTAATAATACGATTTTTGCAATTTCACCTTTTTTTGCTCCGATATGTGTACTCATTACATTTCTCCTTTAATTAAATTTTTATTATTATTTTTCACTATGTTTATCAAGATATCTTTGCCACGCTTCGTCAAAAATCATCATAGATGGCAAATAATCAGTATTCATTTCTAGATGACGACTAACTTCATCGTAGTCTTCCGATTGTTTGGGAAAAATACGATCGTTAAATGCTGCGTTCGCAAATAACGTAATATCATCTTGTTTATGCGGATCCCTTTCAGTCATCAAATAATGATAAAAACTTGTTTCCATTAGATAAACCCCTTTTATGCCCTGTTAGATGTCCAAGCTGCCCGCTCATCTTTTTCTTGTTTATAGCGAGTTTTATTTTTCTTGTAGAAATCTTGATGTTCTTCTTCTGCTCGATAAAATACAGGTGCTTCTTCGATCGTTACAACTATAGGGTCTTTATATTTACCACTATCTTCTAAAGTCTTTTTAGAGCGCTCCGCAATTTCTTTTTGTGTATCATCATAATAGTAAATCACTGGACGATAGCTTTCACCACGATCCATAAATTGTCCTCCAGCATCTGTTGGGTCTGTCACTTGCCAATAAGTAGCAACAAGCTGTTCAAAATTAACGACTTTCGGGTCATATGTAATCTGGACAACTTCGGTATGGCCTGTATTTTGTGTTTTAACTTCTTCATATGTTGGATTTTCAACATGTCCTCCAGCATAACCTGAAATAACAGATTCGATGCCAGGTTGCGTGTCATATGGTTCAACCATACACCAGAAACACCCACCGGCGAATAAAGCTTTTTGCATTTAATCTGTCCCTTCTCTTTAATCTAATTGATCAGTTAATAAATCTTTCTTGAAACGTAAGTTGAATTCAATTATATCTCGTTCCAAGTCCACCTGCTTAACAGATAAACCAAATGCATTTTCCTGCATCAATTCATCTAAATGAATCGTAATCATTTGATTCACACTATTGATTTCAATGAATGTAGGAATGGTCATTTGACGAGCGAAGAGACTCATCACCGCACTAACGGGTAAAGATATATTAGCCAATTCAACATTTTCGCCTCTCAACTGAAGATTGCCATCTTCCATCGCATATGCTGCAAAGGATAAGACATAAGGAACATCGACTGTTAAGACGCTTATCGTGCCATGAATTTCTAATTTATCCGTTAAAACAATTTCGTATGATTCAAAGTCTTCACCCATCGTGCCAGCTAAATAGCTATTTATTATAACTTCAGCATCCATCTTATTGGCGGATGTAGTAAGATTTAGCTCTTCTTGTTCTACAGATGATTCATTCACTTCAGGTCGATTTGTTGAAAACGGTTGAATCAATAAAAAAAAGTATACAATAAATCCTATAATAAATAAAACAATTGCAATAAAGGCCCATTTCCAACCATTTATTTTTTTGTTGTTATTTTCAGTTTCATCTGATTCATTGTTCTTCATAAAACCCCATCCTTACTCCGCCTCAAATGGATCAATGAGTTGTTTTTTTTCATAAATAAAAAATTCATGAGAGTAAAGATTATCTTCATCTACTAATCCATTAATCGTTTCAACAACATGGAAATACTTGTAATTTAATTTTGGCATATAAGTATCGCCCTCAAACTCTTCATAAACTACCGTACGGTACAAGACGCTTACTTCATCAATAAAAAGATCAAATAGTGACGTCCCGCCTATAATATGAATGGGTTTTTGGATGTCTTTGACATAATCCATAATTTCTTCCTTACTATGGCAGACAACAGCTCCATCCGCTTTATAATCTTTATTATTCGTTAAAATAATATTAATACGATTTTTTAATGGTGGGTTCGGTATGCTTTCATACGTTTTCCGTCCCATCACAACGACATCATCTGTCGTTACGCGAACAAAATGTTTCATTTCATTTGGTAAATGCCAAGGTAATCGGCCATCTTTTCCGATTAATCCATTTTTATCTTCTGCCCATACAAAGGTGAAATACGGCTTCCTTAATTTGTTGGACAAACAATTTTCAAGACTTTTTTCTTCCATTTTTTTACCCCTTTAATGTATACATCTGAAATGTTCGTTCTTTAGAATGATTTAAACAGCGATTGGCGCTCGAATACCTTTGTGAGGATCGTAGCCAACAACTGTAATATCATCTACCTCAAAATCAAATATACTTTCTTTTTCTTCATTTAAAACGAGTTGCGGTAATTCTTTTGTACCACGACTTAGTTGTTTATTAATTTGCTCCATATGATTTAGGTATAAATGAGCATCCCCAAATGTGTGAACAAATTCTCCTACTTCTAAACCAGTTTCCCTTGCGATTAAGTGCGTTAGTAATGCATAACTCGCAATATTAAATGGTACTCCTAAAAAGACATCCGCACTACGTTGATAGAGTTGACAGCTTAACTTACCATCTGCGACATAGAATTGAAACAGTGTATGACATGGTGGTAAAGCCATTTCTTCAATTTCATCTGGATTCCAAGCAGAGACAATATGTCTTCTCGAATCTGGATTGTTTTTAATTGATTCAATGACATTTTTTATTTGATCAATATTGCCACCTTTAGCGGATGGCCATGATCGCCATTGTGCACCATAAACATTTCCTAAACTCCCATATTGTTCAGCAAAATCGGAATCGTTTAATATTTTATCTCTAAATTTTGTCATTTCATCCTGGTAAAGTTCATTAAAGGCTTCGTCATCCAGGGAACGAATACCAAAATCAGTCATATCAGGGCCTTTATAATCATCACTCTCGACATAACGCTCGAATGCCCATTCATCCCAAATGTGATTATTATGTTCTAACAGGTAACGAATATTCGTATCACCCTTTAAAAACCAAAGGAGTTCGGACTTAATCAATCGAAATGCTACACGTTTAGTAGTCAATAAAGGAAAACCTTTCTGTAAGTCAAAACGCATTTGATAACCAAATATCGATTTTGTTCCGACTCCTGTTCGATCTTCTTTCGTAAAGCCGTGATCTAAAATATGTTGTGCTAAATCTAAATATTGTTTCATGCGATATCCTCCAATATTTGTGATTATACGTACTGACTTAAGTATTCCCAACGTTCATATTTATAATCCAGTTCTTCTTGTAAAGTAGTTTTCTCTTTGTAGATTCCATCTATTTTACCAAAATCACTACCGGATTCAATTATTTGCTCATCAGCTTCTTCAATTTTTGTTTCAAGGATCATAATTTCATCTTCAATGGTCGCCCATTCTTTTTCTTCCATATAAGATAATTTTGTTTTCTCTTTTGAATTTGAAGGCTGTTTAGTCATTTTGGGTTTATCCACATTACCCTTAGTCACTTCTTTTTCTTTACCTACTTCATTTGTAAAATACTCTTCAGCTGTGCCAAAGAATTCTTTAATACGACCTTCACCTTCGAAAACTAGTAACTTATCCGTCACCTTATCTAAGAAATAACGATCATGGGACACCGTTAGAACTGCCCCAGGAAATTCTTCAATATAGGCTTCTAAAACGTTCAGTGTATCAATATCTAAGTTGTTCGTTGGCTCATCTAATAACAATACATTTGGACGCTCCATTAGTAAGCGAACAAGATACAATCTTCTTTTTTCGCCACCTGATAGTGAACGGATAAGTGCTCCGTGCTGACTTCTTGGAAACATAAATTGTTCCAGCAACTGTGAAATATTGACAGATGTGCCATCCTTACGATGAACTTCTTCTGCGATTTCTTGTAAATAATTAATGACACGTTTATCTCCTGGGACATCAATATTGTCTTGTTGGAAATACCCTACTCGCACGGTTTCACCAACTAGTATTTCACCCGAATCCACTTTGATTTTACCGGTTAATAGATTCAAGAAGGTAGACTTTCCAGAACCATTAACCCCTGTTATTCCTATTCGATCATGTGTTTGAACAATATAGTCAAAGTCACTTAGAAGAACCTTATTATTAATCTGATAACGAACATCCTCTAATTTATATACTTGCTTCCCAAGACGTGTTGAAGCCATATTTATTTCTAAGTTAAAACCTTGACTCGACTGCGAGACCTGACCTTTAAGCTTTTCGAATCGCTCAATCCGTGCCTTTTGTTTCGTCCCACGTGCTCGTACGCCTTCGCGCATCCAGGCTAATTCTTGTTTAAATAGTTGATTCGCTTTATGAGAGGAAGCCTCTTGTTCTTCTTCTCTTCTAGCTTTTTCTTCGACATATTTTTGATAGTTACCAGGATAAACTTCTAGTTTTCCACCATCGAGTTCAACGATTGTATCGACAATTCGATCCAAGAAATATCGATCATGCGTTACAACGAGTAAAGCACCCTTGTAACCTTTCAAATAATTTTCTAACCATGTAATCATCTCAAAGTCTAAATGGTTAGTCGGCTCATCTAATATGAGTAAATCAGGTGTTTGAATCAGGACTTGAGCTAATGCGACTCTTTTTTGTTGTCCCCCTGACATTTTACCAATCTTCTTGGACATATCCGATATACCTAAAATAGTCAGTATTTTTTTCGCGTTCGCATCAGCATTCCACGCGTCTTGCGTATCCATTTCTTGCTGTGCTCTGGTAAACTTAGCTTGAATCTTTTCATCTTCAGGGTTTAAACTCAATTCCACCATGGCTTGTTCATAAGCACGAACCGTATTCATAATGGGTGATTTACCTGAGAAGGCCGTTTCAATAACCGTTGCATCAGGATCTAAATCTGGCTCTTGGTTTAAATAGGCAATTTGGTAATCACTTTGTTTTGTAATTTGTCCCTTATCAGGCTCCATTATTCCAGCCATTATTTTTAGGAAAGTTGATTTACCATTACCATTTCGCCCGATTAAGCCTACTTTTTGCTCATTCATGATTGAAAAATCAATCGCATCAAATAATACTTTCGTTCCAGTAGTATGGGATAAACTTTCAATTTTTAGTTCTTTCAAAAATAGACATCCCCTTTTATATAATGACCTTAATGTAGCGTCATAATTATCTTGTACATTCTAACATAATTTAGTTTATTTTACATTTTTTATCCTGATTTACAGTGAAGACAAGTTGCAGGAAGTTTGATCAAAAAAGACTCTAAATTGACTTAGACAGTCATTTTGCTATATAATTTATGTGTTAGCACATATGGATTGATATGGGGGATTACTATGACAAAAAAAGGCATAGTTAAATGGTTTAGTAACGTCAAAGGATACGGATTTATTGAGTATGGTGACCAAGAAGACATCTTTGTCCACTTTACAGGTATCGAAAAAGACGGTTATCGAACGCTTAAAGAAGGACAATCTGTAGAATTCGAGGCTGTTGAAGGAGCTCGCGGCTTACAAGCAACAAATGTCGTTATTATTGAACAAGATAAAGAAGAAAACGAGTAATATAAAAGCGACTAGAGATTATTCTAGTCGCTTTTATATTACTTGTTGTTCACAATACAATTTATACCCGGGTGATGTAGCACCAGATAGTTTAAAAGTTTTTTCTTGTTTTTCAACCCTATATAAACAGGATGAACCTCTCCACTAACTGTTTTAATATTGACTTGTCGTTTATGTTTATGAAAAATTATGTCACTGATAGACTGAATGTTTATATGAATTGGTTTATGTATTTTATAATAAGTAACCAATAAATCATCTTGCTTTATTAAGAGTTCATTCGTGCTATATAAATAAATCATGACAATTGTTATGATAAAGAAAATAACGGTGTACCAATTAAACCTCGCAAAATTTGTAGCCGTTAAAACGGTCAGTCCTAAAAATATAACGATTAATGAACGACTGATTATTTCGTAAGCAAGTTCTTGTTGAATAGGTATTTTAAATTTAGGTTTTATGTTTTTTTTCATTTCATCAGACTCTTTCAGGATTATAGGTGATATAAAATGATACGAATTTATACAGACGCTGCTGTTAAAGGAAACCCTGGACCGGTTGGTATTGGGATTGTTATCGTTAGAGATAACGACCATATTCAACTATCCTTACCCTTAGAACAGCACTTAAATAACCATCAAGCAGAGTTTCAAGCTGTTATACACGGATTAAAATATCTTATTGAAAAAAACTGGATCAATGAACTAACTCTTTGTTATACGGATAGCCAAATTGTAGCACAATCTATTGAAAAGGAATACGCAAAAGATAGCTATTTTGAAAAACAGTTGCACAAAATAAAAAAGATGATGAAAAGTTTTAATTACATTACTGTAGAATGGATTCCCGAAAATCAAAATAAAGGGGCCGATAATTTGGCTAGACAGGCGCTACGAAAAAAGCTCTTATAAGTTCTTGTAGCTCTATCTTAACAACTAGATAAGAACAAATTGTGAATTTTCATCTAAAAGAATAGACGAACTTTTTTACAAAAAGAAGTCCTTATCATTTTTGGGAGTAATGCTGATAAGGACCTCTTTTATTCTAATTTAGAATGAAATTAAAATCGCTCATGAAATAAATATACCTCAGATAATGAATACTATCATAATCATATTGTAACCGCATACTCTTTGCAAGTATTTTACTTATTAAAGCATAATATTTAAATAAAGGATGACCACTAAGAGATACCCCACCATCGAAGTAATGATTCCATTAAAGGTTAATTCAATGTGCCCTATTTTAGCAATCACTCCACCATGTTTAACAATACGATGATACACAACTATTCCAACACCTATCATCACTACATACAATAGCCCCTTTTGTATATACTCACCCGTATTTACAACTAATTCAAAACTAAAGAAATATTGAGTTAACTGTACGCCGAACACCCCAGTAATCAAGGAAGTTATCCCCAGGAACAGCGAGGAACCTACTGCGTATTTGTCGCTGGTTGCGCGTCCTTCTTTAGGAGCATTTCCGAAAAATACAGTTGCATATTTAACAAAGGACATGATGGTTCCTAAACTTATGAGATTTAAAAGAAATGTAACTGTAGGATCTGATGTACCGTGCGCAATCATATACTTTGAAATGCTGCCGTTAAAGAATGGTGCGCCGGTTATACCTAATATGGCAAAAGCGGTTGCTGCTCCTACCCAAGGCATTCTTTTAAATAGGCCTCTAATTTGGTAAACATTACGTGTTCCATATTCGTTATAAATTAATCCAGCTGTTAAGAATAAAGTTGACTTAAAGATGGCATGATTAAAGATGTGATAAACAGATCCCCAGAAAGCAATGTCTGATCCCATATTAATCCCCATCATGATTAAACCAACTTGTGAGACTGTATGATAAGCTAAAATCAATTTAATATCGGACTGACCTAAGGCCATCACAAAACCAACTAAAGCTGTAATAAAACCAATCCAGAAGAAGAACTGAGAAACATCAATAACTGGCGCAAACATATTCGTGAAGCGGATGAATAGATACACCCCGCTCTTTATGTATAACCCACTTAAAACAGCTGATACCACTGGTGGTGCACTTGGTGTGCCGTGCGCCTTTGGAAGCCAGCTAAATAATGGTGTAACTGCTGTTTTCAGCGATACGGTAACCATCATTAATCCCATTGGTAAAATGATAGCTCGTGGACTATTTAGGAGGGACATCGCTTCCGTAATAGCGCGCATATCTAGTAAACCAAATGTTCGATACAACATACCTATACCAAATAGTAGAAACGAACTACCGATAACATTTACAAAGAAATAAATCATTCCATCATATATAGCCTGTTTATCTTTACTGTACATAATGAGAATCGATACAACAACCGTTGAAACTTCTAAAAATACGAAGATATTAAATAAATCACTTGTTAAGAAAAGCCCCATCATTAGTCCTTGCAATACTAGAAATAAGAAATAGAACTTTGATTCTGCGTAATCTTCATTCGTCGTATAAAATAAAAAGGCTATATAAAACACTGACGTCATTAAGACCATAAAAATTGAGAGAGAGTCTGCATATAAACTTAGTGCTAAATGGTCAGTATAGCCTCCAAAGTTTAATAATATTGGTCCATTTTCTTTTATTATTAAAAATAGATAAAAAGCAAAACCCATAAATAAAATTTGGAATAAATAAATGATTGGTTTCATTATTTTATGGTCAAAAATCATCGCAAGTACACCCATAAGAATCGGGGCTAACACTAAAGCTCCTAACATTAACTTTCACTCCCCTTTTCTTCTCGTTCGCGGGTCCAATGTGTAATCCCATGTTTTTGTTTATAATGCATAAACATCGTCAATCCAATAGCCGTAACACCTATACCAATAACGATTGCGGTGATCATTAATGCAGATGGGACTGGATCTACATATGCTACGCCTTCTAAATCTCCGATTGGAGGTACAGTATTCGGAGCGTAATTAATCGCTATATAAAACAAATAAATTCCAGCTTCCATAATTGACATGGACATAATCGTTTTAATAATTGTCTTATTCGTCATTAATCCATATAGCCCAATGAAAAACAATAAGATACCCACTATCTCTCCTGTTAGAAAATTCATATTATTCAACTACTTTCTTTACAGAGGTGACACTTGTTCTAGTCGCAACAGATCTACGAGTAGTGCCTTCATAAAATACAAAGCGATAAAAAATGATACTTAATCCAGAAAATACTTTCAATCCGATTAAACTATTCATAATGACCATATAAACTTGATGGGAGATTACAGTATTCTCAGGTTGGATTTGTAAAAAGACGTAAACAACTGGTACTAAAATGATAAAAAAGAATAATATCTTTTCTAATCTTTCAATAACATCTAAATCAATATCAAAGTTTGGATAGACTAGATATCTTGATATCAATGCCGTTGCTAAAATAGATCCACCTTGAAAACCACCACCTGGTGAAACATGCCCATTTAAGATGACATATAATCCAATTAAGACAACAAATGGATATATAATACCAACCATTCGAATGACAATCTCAGAATTATTTTTACGGTTCATTTCATCTGGTTCAAACTGGTATTGCTCTTCATGGCGATTAGCCCAGGAAACATTAATGACTTCCATAACGGATACCATCAACATTAAAGCTTCAAATAAAGTATCAAAGACTCGATAATTTAAATAAATCCCTGCTACAGCGTTCGTTGCACCTGTTTCAGCAAAGAAGTTCGCTGTGAAAAAATCCATTAATGGCGTACTTAGTTTCTCAGAGTCCTGTATAAATAAGAAGACTAGAATAAATGCTCCCCCGACGGCTAAAGCAAAGCGAATAAATGAGATGACTATATTCGTATTCTTACGCGTCATATCTAGTCACTCCCTCTAAATAGATGACTTCAACATCAATCATGTCTGGAACAAGTTTTTGAATATTTCCTGCCACATCACGAAATACCGTATCTGATTTATGCCCATATAAATAAGTTTTATTGTCTTTTTGATGGATGATGAAATCATGGTTATCTTCGACAAGCACTTGATTGATCGAATGATCCGTGTAAGTAATTTGAGGTTCAACCTCTTCTGTTTGTTCTAAAAATTCTTCGAGTGGACGAATAACTTGATGACGGAATTCAAAAATATATTCATCACTGAATTCACCCGCTTCGTTTACATAACAAATATCGTAAATATCTATTTTCTTCATCGCAATTAAATACATGACTGTCGATAAACCAACTCCAATGGCTGCTTCAGCTAATGCTACGTCTGGCGCATTGTAATATAAATAGGCAACAGCCATCGCTAATGAAAAAACACCTAGATAAATAATTGAATGCCGTAAGTTATCGGATAGTACGATGAATAAAGCCAGTATGATTAATACAATAAATAAAAAGTTTTGAAACATAGATCAACGCTCCTTCTTAATTCTGTATCCACTTAAGTGAGCGGATCGAGTAATTGCATGTGTAGCAATCGGATTCGTTACAATATATAAGACCAGCACTAATAATATTTTCCCACTAAAATAGGTCAAACCATTCTTTATCATTAATCCGATTAAAATAGTAATAAGGCCAACAGTATCCACTTTTCCACCAATTAAGACTCGAGAAAAGTAATCTTTAAAACGGAACATCCCAATGACACCAAACGCCATTAAGACTAAACCAATGACTACAATAATATTTCCTGATAGTTCCAATATTTGTTCCATTAAATATCACCCCGTCTTTCAACAAATCTTGCAAGCATTATCGTACCTAAAAAGCCAAACACTGCATAAATAAGCGCAACATCTACTGCAAACGAACGATCAATTATCATTCCGATTAAAATCGCAATGATAATAACCTTTGAAGAAAATAAAGCAGAGCCTAACATACGATCCCAAATTGTGGGACCTCGAAGGACACGATACAAACCGGCCAATGAATATAGTGCTAAAACTAAAATAACAAACGTTTCAAATACCATTCAATCCTTCTCCCTTCCTAAGCTTTCCCATCTATTTTATTTTCGTATTCAATCAATATTTTTTCCAAACGGAGCGGAATTAATTCTCTTCTGTCTTCATCTGGTGCTTGTGCATTTAAATTTAGAATCAGTAATTGCTTTCCTATTTTATCCACCGAAACCGTCCCAGGTGTTAACGTAATTGAATTTGCTAGAATATCAATTAGTAACTCGTCCCTCAATTTAGTTTCTACTCGAACGATTTCAACATCCGCATCCCCTTTAATAATCGTTGGTATAACAGCCACTCCGGCTAAATATATCTCTACAATAAGCCGGATACTATATCGTATAAGAGTTCCAAAACCAATCACGTATGAGTGCTCATAATTCCCTTTTAATAAAAAGCGATCAGTAAACAGTACAACAAGCACTGCAATCAATAAACCACTTGCAAAAATAAAGGGTGTAAAATACTCAAATAGTACGATCCAAATAATGGTTAGTAGGATAATAATTTCTTTGTTATCTAATATATCTTTCCATAACTTCTTTGTTCTCAAAATGAGAATCCCTCCTAAACAAACTTTCTTTATAAAAGCGCTTTCTAAACCAGCCTTTAAATTTTATCATTTTATGGATAATAATTACAGGAAAATGATAAAAAGAGGCTGATTATTTTCAGCCTC